>JADFKX010000031.1 GCA_022564695.1 Chloroflexota bacterium
AGGCGGTGGCGATAACGGCGAGCGCGGCGAGTGCGGCAGTCGCGAAGAAGATAAGCCGGTGAGCTCGGGTTCCGTCCAAAGGTATCCCTCCGTGAGCTTGGTCCGTCCGACGGGTTCATGCACACCGCATGAACTTGCGGTTCCGTAGACGGCCGCTCAGGTCGGGACCCTCGGCGAACCCGAGCACCTGAGGCTGGAGGAGGCGATGGTTCTCATCGGCACGGGTCCTGGCATTCGTACATTTCCAGATACGCGTCGAATCGAATAGCGGATTTCGGAATGGTTGTCCATCTTCGCCGACCGGGCCTACGGATACCCCCTGCCGGAGGCGAACTCGTCCTTGGCGCGCCGGAGCAGCTCCGGGTCCAGCGCAACGTCCACACCGAAGGTACCAACCATCGCGACAATGCTAGCACGGCGGTCAAGCGCCGACAAAGGGCCAACTAGCCCCGCAGATGGCGGCGTCCGTTGGCGAATCCCAGGGCTGACGAGCGGCTGTTCGAGGTGAGGTGGCGGGAAGGGCGTGATGAGTATGGAAACAGACGTTACCGTACACATGATAACGTCAGGGATCAGCGCCTGTGGCTCTGGTTGTGAGAAGCGCACAGCCGGTCAGTCAGGCTCGAGGCGGCGCGGCGAAGTGTCAGTGCAGCACCGCCCCGCAACGGTTTTGAAGATCGCAACCGCTCGTCCCAGCCAGTCCCACCACGTCGTGTTAGTGCCAGTTTCGTATCTGAAAACTGTCACCCTCGTCCCATCCCGACAGCTTTCGTCCCGGGGATTGTCGCCCAGTATGGCGACAAATGGGCGACAAATGCTAAGACCCTAAACATTTAGCGATCGCCCTGGCAGGACTCGAACCTGCGCACCCGGCTCCGGAGGTAGCGGACGCCTATGCGGCTTAGCGGCCTACTTTCGGAACCTGGCCGACGATGCGGCTTAGCCGCGAGTTATGCGGCCTGAGTGAACAGGTTACCGATAGGCACCACCCCCTCAAGCGGCACCGGTTGCCCCGGCTGGGAGACATTGATGGAACTGCCTTCACCCGGCAGTATAGCCTTGGGCTGGCTTAAGAACGAGTACGAAAGGGAAGTGCCTGCCACTCGATCTCGATTCGTCGCATGCCAACGCCGTTGAACAGTGCTTTTCTGCACCGTCCTCAGTCTAGTCACACCGGAGGGCACACTAACCACACTTAGTGTCAGTGCGTTCAACGTGGATTGTGCGGCGTCGAAGTGGCCGCGCAGCGAATGTTGTATCCATTCTGGCAGGTCCCACATTCCCGATTGAGCGAACCTGGCAAGCCTGTAATTGGCGCTTTCAGTGAGGCGCACCAAGCTCTTTTCTCCGTGCGCGAGGCCCTTGCTGGAGTGGCCGGAAGCGGAGTATAGTAAGCCCGCCCCGGAGGAGGCCTTTCAACGGATTCCTTGCAAGGAGGACACCGATGGCTGAGCCAGTCGTCTATCGTTCCCAAGTGCGTATTGAACGCGTGAAAGGCCCCTTGCGTCGGGCGTACCTACCGGCAGAACCCGAGCCGGTCCTCTTTGGTGTGCACTCAGAGGTAGCTGAACACTACGGCGTGGACCTCAAGGTACACGAGCCCCACGCAACCACGCTGGACTACCTTGTGGCCGCCGCCGGCGTCTGACTGACGGGCACCCTTGGAGGCGCGCTGGAGGCGCGCCAAATTTCGGCTGCGGAAGGACGCCTCACTTCGGACGCGGTGGGCGAGATCGAGAAGGACGGCCACGTCTTAGTGGTAAAACGCATTCATGTAACCTACCACCTGCGTCTACCGGCGGACCAACGGGAGGTGGCGGAGCGAGTCCACGAATTCCATGCTGACCACTGTCCTGTGGCCCGCACGATAGGGGGTTGTGTCTCTATCACCACCTCCCTGGAGATGGAGGACTTGGAAGCGGAGACAGCCTAACGCTAGTTGGACTGGTTGTAAGCCCCTGGGACAGGCGCTTTGAGTCGCGCGGCGCGCCCGCCGATTGACAATTATTCAGGCTGAGCCCACAATGCCACCGGCGGCCAGTGAGGTCGCGCGCCTAAGTCGGATATGCCTCCCTTTTGGACAGCGCGGCCTGCTGGCCGCCTTTGTTCTCGTACGCTATGCGTCGGCGGCCGGAGGCCGGAAACCCTGCGGCTTGGGGGAAGCTGCTAAAGATACACCGATTCCTGGGGATACCCCCGTTGACACACCCAAGAGACGCCGCTAGAACCGCCAACGACGCGTCCGGGGTGGTATAATCGTGCCTCTCGGCCTTCCTTTCGCGGCTGAGGGATGGCGCAGCGGTTATTATGCCTCCCTCTCGGTGAGGTGTCCGCTGCGCCCGCTCTTTGTGGCTCCCCTCATTACAAACTGGCCCACTACCAGATACACCGATTGCTTGACACAAACCGCGGGAAATGGTACACACCGAATATCCGGCTGGTAACGTAGCCAGGGGGAGGGGCAAAATGGCGCAAGAGAACAAGCCGCGGAGAAGCATCTTCAGTTGGGCACTACGCAAGGCCGCCTGGGGATTGGCGTTGACGGTGGCGACAGGCCTTCTTCTCCTCGCTGCCTGCGGAGATGATGAGGAGGCGCCTCCGGCGGAGACGCCGGAGGTGGCGCCCACGGTGGTGGAGGTGCCGGTGGAGGAGTTCCCGCCCGGGACGGAGCTTAAGCTCCTCCAGTGGAGTCACTTCGTCCCTCAGTATGACAAGTGGTTCGATCCCTTCGCCGAGGAGTGGGGGGATGACGTTGGTGTCGACGTGACCGTGGACCACATCAACCTCGCCGACCTGTTCCCCACCTTGACGGCCGCGCTCGCCGCCGGCGAGGGCCCTACCATGATCGAGTTGATCATCGCCGCGTCCCTCTTTGTGGAGGGCGTGCAGGACTTGACCGACGTCAACGAAGAGGCGCAACGCCTGTTCGGGCCGCAGATTGACACCTGCACGGCGAATTCCTACCTCCCTACCACCGACACCTGGTTCGCCTTCTGCCACGGCTGGGTCCCTGACCCCGGTGACTATAACAAGGCGCTCTGGTCACAGGTCGGCTTCCCCGATGGCCCATCCACCTGGGACGACTTGCTGGTGGGCGGGGCGAGGATCAGGGATGAGTTGAACGTTCCGATAGGGCTCGGTCTGTCGCCCGAGATCGACTCGGAGATGGCCGCACGGGCGATCATCTGGTCCTATGGGGGCTCCGTCCAGGACGAAAATGAGTGTGTGACCATCAACTCGCCTGAGGTGATTGAGGCCGTCGAGTACATGGCCGAGCTTTTCGATAAGACCATGACCGATGAGGTGTTCGCCTGGAACGCGGCTTCCAACAACCAGGGCCTGATCGCTGGCGAGCTGTCCTACATCCTCAACTCTATCTCCGCCTACCGCAGCCTCCAGAAGATCGACCCAGCGGCGTCAGACGATATCTTCTTCGTGCCGGCGCTGACCGGTCCTCGTGGAGACCAGCATGCCTCGGCACACGTCTGGCAGATCTACGTCATCCCGAATTACGTCACGGGCGCCGAGCTGGAGGCGGCGAAGGCCTTCCTGCTCCACCTCACCGCCAACTACAACCAGGCGACCTTCAACAGCGAGTTGTACAACTTCCCCGCCTTCAAGAGCACGGTTCCCCAACTGTATGAGACCTTTGAGAGCACCCAGTTCGGGGAACAACCGTCCTGGCTTGACCGAGATCCCTTCGGTTCCCGGCCGAATGATAAACTAAAGGAGGCGCTGTCGACCGCGGAGGACTGGGTCACCTACCTAGGTTTTCCGGGTCCGTCCAGCCCGGCAGCCTCCAGAGTGTACGCCGACCGCGTCATTTCGAATATGATGGCCCAGGTTGCCCTCGGCGACAAGACTGCTGAGGAGGCGGTCGCTGAGGCGGAGGCCACGATCGAGGAGATCTTTGACGAGTGGCGCGACAAGGGCTACGTGGGCTGCACATAGTAAACTGCATCTTCGAGGCGAGGGTGGCTAGCCACCCTCGCCTCATAGGTGCAGCCAAACTTATGGTTGCCAGGACGGCCCGCTGACGAAAAAACGGGGCACGTAGGGCAACGGCGCATAGCTATAGAATGATAGAATGGCTGCAGTATGGCTGTCGTAGAAACGAGGGGGCTTAAGAAGCAGTTCGGCGAGGTCAAGGCGGTAGATGGTGTAGACCTTTCCAGCAAGGAAGGGGAATTCCTAGTCCTCCTGGGCCCCTCCGGTTGTGGGAAAACAACGCTCCTGCGCCTGATCGCCGGCCTGGAGCAGCCGACGGCGGGGGAGGTGCTTATCGGCGGCCAGGTGGTGAACGGCTTGCCCCCGCGGGCCAGGAAGATCGCCATGGTCTTCCAGAGCTATGCCCTCTATCCCCATATGACGGTCTTCAATAACATCGCCTTCTCCCTGAAGGCCCAGGGGGTAGACAAGGCGGCCCGGCAAGAGAAGGTGGAGTGGGCGACCTCCATCTTGGGTATCGACAAGCTGCTACAGCGCCGGCCCCGCCAACTCTCGGGGGGGGAAAGGCAGCGGGTGGCCCTGGCCAGGTGCCTGGTACGGGAGCCGACCGTATTTCTGCTGGACGAGCCTCTCTCCAACCTGGATGCCCAGCTGAGGGCTTCGGCCCGAGACGAGCTGCAACAGTTGCAGCAGCGTATCGGAATCACCACTATCTACGTGACCCACGACCAGGTTGAAGCTATGGGCATGGGGGATCGCATCGCCGTGATGTACCAGGGGCAGATCAGACAGCTGGGCACGCCCCGGGAGATATACGATGAGCCGGGAGACACCTTCGTGGCCACCTTCCTGGGCTCCCCTCCTATGAACCTTGTAGAGAGGGATACCCACCTAATTGGCTTCCGCCCTGAGCATTTTCTGCCCAAGGGTGTCCCCGAGGTTCAGGACAACCTGGTGACATTCTCCTTCCCGGTGACGCGGGTGGAATACCTGGGGGCGGATCGGCTCGTGTACGGAGTGGTGGCCGGCACCTCGGGGGACACCAAGACGATGGCCAGGCTGCCATCGACGGTGACGGTTCCCATTGAGCCTGGGGGTGACTACGAGTTCGTCGTCCCGGCCAAGGAGCTGAAGTTTTTCGATAGGGATACGGGCTTGCGGACAGGGCCTAAACCCTTGTGAAGAGGGGCCGATAAGGTGAGGGTCCCAGGGCTGCGAGGCGGCGTACGGGTTCAGCTTCGCTACCTCCTGGACCGGGAGGGGTTGCTGGGCCCTCTCATGTTGCTTCCGGCCATCATCTACATCCTGGCCCTGGTGGGCTTCCCCCTCGTCCTCGCCATCGCCTATAGCCTTAGCGACGTCACCGCCGGAGACACGAGCCTCGACAATTTTGTGGGGCTAGATAATTTCAGCCGCATCATTAAGAGGCCCGAATTTCGACGGGCGCTGCAGAACACCATCCTGTTCGTAGTAGTCTCGCAAGTGCTCATCATCGTGCTGGCGACTACCCTGGCTCAGATCCTATCCCAGGATTTTCGGGGCAAGGCGGTGGTGCGGTTCCTGATCATACTGCCCTGGGCAGCCCCCATCGCCTTGGGGACCATCGCCTGGCTGTGGCTGCTCGACTCAGAATTCAGCCCCATTGACTTGATCCTCCGAGAGCTGCACCTCCTCGGCCCCGCTGGCCTTCTCGGACGCGATGCCATACTGGGAACCGATACCAATCTTGTTTGGCTGGGGCGGGAGCGGCTCACCATGGCGTCGGTCATCATGGTGCACGTTTGGCGGTTGCTGCCCCTGTCGACGGTGATCCTCCTGGCAGCGCTAACCACCATCCCCAGGGATGTTCTCGACCAGGCCGAGGTGGATGGAGCCGGCTTCTGGCGAACCCTCTTCCAGATCAAGATTCCGTTGATCCTTCCCATCATGGGCATCGCGATCCTGTTTGGCATGATTCTTACGGCTGGCGATATGGCGGTGGTCTACAACCTGACCCGCGGCGGCCCGGTATATTACACCCAAGTGCTGCCCACCTGGTCCTTCTTCATAGGGATTGAGGGCGGCTCACTGGCCCAGGGGGCGGCCGTTGCCCTCTTCCTCCTCCCTTTGCTGCTGGTAGTGACGATTCTGGTTCTCAGACTTGCCCGACGGTCTGAGGTGACCTAAGAATGGCGAGCTTAAAGCGCCGGGCGAAGCGAATCGCCTTTTATGGGGCGGTGGCCGCCTTCTGCTTCTTTGCCGCTTCCCCCTTCTTGTTCATGCTCACCACAATGTTCAGGCAAGACAGAGACCTCTATCGCGTGGGCAAAGACTCCCTCTTTTTCAAGCTTCCGCCCACCCTGGACCACCTGAGGTTGCTTTTCTTTGACACGAACTACACCACATACCTTCAGAACTCCTTTTTCATTGGGGTGCTTGTGGTGGTTATCACGCTCATCATCGCCATCCCGGCGGCCTATAGCCTGGCCCGATTGACGGGGCGTTGGGGGGAACAGGCGGGCATCCTCGTATTCCTCGTCTATTTGGTTCCGCCCACCCTCCTGTTTATCCCCCTCTTCCAGGTGGTGGTCAAACTCGGTCTGAATAACACTCTGTGGTCCCTGGTCCTGGTCTATCCCACCATCACCATCCCCTTCTGCACCTGGCTGCTGATGGGCTTCTTCAAATCAATCCCCCGGGATCTGGAGGAGCAGGCCATGGTTGACGGATACAGCCGTATTACGGCCTTTTTGAGGGTGGTGATGCCCCTATCGCTTTCAGGCGTCATCGCCGTGGTGGTCTTCACCTTCGCCCTGACACTGCATGAGTTCATCTATGCCCTCACCTTCGTCTCCGCCTCGGACCAGCGGACGATCAGTGTGGGGGTGCCGACGGAGCTTATCCGTGGGGATGTCTTCTTCTGGCAGTCGCTTCTGGCGGCCGCCGTGATCGTGGCCATTCCTGTTGCCATCGTGTATAGTTTCTTCCTCGATAGGCTAGTGGCAGGATTTACCGGGGGGGCTGTCAAGGGATAAGGGGGAAAGCGGAGGGAATGGCCCTTCTCAGGCTGGCGGGCCCGGGACCAACATGCAGGCGAGAGAAACAGTCCAGTTGCGTCAGCACTGATGTCTAGGTAGTGTATTCCCAGGACGCTGCAAAGATTTCGCCGGTGACCGACACTGGTCTACTGTCGGCGCACCGCAGAGCATTGACGGTTCCTGTTACTTGGGGGCAGGAGCAATTCTGGGAACATCGGGTTCCCATAAATATTGACCCGGGGGTGTAGTGCCCCCGGCTTGCCCTCCTTTCGCGGTAAGGGGCCGGAGCGGAAGCTCCGGCCCCTTACTGTTGCGTCATGTGGGATTACAGCGTCGCATCGGCGGGCTCCAAAGCCTCTGCTCAGGGCGGATAACGAAGATTACCCGTCAATCGGCACTAAGCAGACTTAGTGTGCGTTCGCGGGGTTCCACCACCGCTGTTCAACGGCGACGCCGTATCGGGACACAGGTAGAGGATTGGGTGTAGAGCATCTGCCTTCCAACCGGAGGGTCGCGGGGTTCCAGCCCCTTCTCCCGCTCCAGCCTCCGTTTAACGCATTCTCATTTCTAACGCACGCGGCCGATCGCGAACTTCAGGTAGTCGCCTTCGGGGAAAGCGGGCAGGACCGGGTGGTCAAATCCAGCGCCGTGTAGGGCTTCGAACACCCAGCGCCTGCCGGCCTGGAGCGCACCGGCGTCGATACTAGCTAGAAAGTCGTCCTTCTCGAAGTGGCTTGAACACGATGACGTGCACAGCAGACCGCCCGGAGCGGTGACCGTCGAGGCTAGCTTGTGCAATCGCTGGTAGGCTTGACGCGCCGCGGGCACCGCATTCTTCTTAGGGGCGAAGCTTGGCGGGTCGGAGATTACGATGTCCCATCGATCGCCGCGCCGGATCGCCTCCGTCAAGAACGCGAAGACGTCGGCTACGTGGAACCGCGCGCGATCCAGGGGCAGTTGGTTGAGTTGAAAGTTGCGCCTCGCGGCCTCGATCGCGGGTAGCGCCACATCGACGGTGTCTGAAGTGCGAGCGCCGGCCACCGCCGCGTGCAACGCGAATCCTCCCGTGTAACCAAACAGGTTCAGCACGGACTTGCCTCGCGCGCGCTCTGCAACTCGTATCCGATTCTCGCGCTGATCGATGAACAGGCCGCCCTTTTGGCCGTGCGCTAGGTCCACAACGAACCGGACGCCGTTCTCCTGGATCTCTCGTTCGTCTTCTTTGGCACCTAGCTCGCGAGCGGACCGATCCAGCACCACTCGGATCGGCAACCGCGGTCCCGCTCCCAGGCGCAGCCGCGGCTCAAGCGGATAGTAGAAAGCGCGCGCGCCATCACCGTCAAAACGCACGACGGCCGTGTCGGCGTAAAGGTCGACGTGTACGCCGGGTAGGAGATCGCTCTCGCCGTGCACCCAGCGAAATGCGTTGGTCTTGGCGAGATCGAGTCGCTCCAGCCGACGGTCCAGCGCCGCCCGCAGCCGCGCTGCCACCAGCGTGTCCGCGTCCGCGAAACGGTGGCCGGGTCCGCCCGATTCCAGCACCCGCACGGCGATCGGTGATCGCTCGTCCCAGAAGCCCCGGGCGATGGGCCTTCCATCGCCTGTGTGGATTTCGACGAGCGCGCCATTGTCCGGTATGACGCGAACGTCCAGAGCATCTCGGTAGATCCAGGGGTGGCCCTGTCGAATGGAGCGCGTGAGGTTCTTCCTGAGAACCACGGCTTGCGGCCGATCGCGGGTCATGCTGAATGCACTACGCGGGCGTCGCCGCAGCGTCCTGCTTCGGCGCCTGCCATCGGTGTCCTCACTATTTCTTCGCGGCCCATGGCTGGATTCTACATGAAGCAGAGGGCCTGCGGTGGGAAGTATTCACCTGGGGGGTACTCAGGCTCGGGAGGAGGGGTGAAGACAGGACTCGAGCCGTAGTAAGAATCGTAGCACTGCTCAGCTTGGCTCATCTCCTCGGCGGTAAGCTCGGCTTGGCCGGAGGCGAAGGCTTCATAGCGATCATCGCCGAAGACTGATCTGAGGCAGCTCTCGCAAGCCGGTGACTGTCTACTGCCGAAGAGGCTATGTTCACCCTATCGGCGGTGGGATAATGTAATCGTTGGAGGTGAGGAGCCGTGGCGACCAACGTCGTGTGCGCGAGATGCGAACAAGAGCGGGAGCGGCTCGAGCGGCCGCCGATGGGTGGACCTATCGGGCATAAAGTCCAGGAGAACGTGTGCCGCGACTGCTGGCAGGAGTGGCGAGACGCCTCGGCGCGGCTGATCAACCACTATGGACTGGTTCTGGGAGACCCAGCCCATAGGCAGCAGTTGAGCACGGCGATGCGGGAGTTTCTGAACCTGGATGAGGACGAGACGTAGGTCTTAGGCTTCTCAAATTTCTTTATCCCCTTGGGACTCCCGGGTGCCACCATTATACAAGCCAGGAACGGCTGGAACGGAGGCGATATCATGCCGGAGATCCGCGGCCTCACGGAGGTAGTGATCTGGGTCCACAACATGGAAGATTCTCTGCACTTTTACCGCGATCTTCTGGGGTTGACGGTGATGTCCCCACCCGACTTCAGGGGGGCGGTCTTTCTTCAAGCCGGGCATCCGGAGGACAGAGTGCCCCAGCAGATCGTGCTGGTGCCGCTGCCCCAAGGCGCTCCCGCCTTTCCCGGTGAGCGCACACAGCGGCCGCTGCATCACATCGGGATTGAAATCGCGGCGGAGGATTTCGACGCCGAGAGCGACCGTCTGCGAAGCCTCGGCCTAGAGGTGCGCTTCGGCGAACATCCCTTCCTGGCCGTGAAGGGGATGTACGTGGATGATCCGGACGGCAACGAGGTGGAGCTTATTGCGAGCACGAGTGAGGGTGTGTAGGCGGGCGGAAGCTCGCGCGCTCCCAAGCCATAGCCGTGGCCGAACGCCAGGACGTCGAACGGGTCGCCCGAGGGATCATAGAGGACGCTTCCCGCGAATTCCCAGGAGTGTCCCTGAGTCTGGACTTCGAAACGCCTAGGGACGACCACGAGGATGCCTACCTCTGGATCACGCCGGGGACGGACGATAGAGAGGAGATCAATGACATCTGGGGCTTCGTCATTCAGATGGTGCAGGACGCGTTTCAAGAGCACGACATCTATCTGGTGGCCCGAATGCCCGGCGTAGGCACTATAGTGCGTGACCGTCCTTCGGACGCAGATTGACTGCGGCCGCCGAAGCCGATGAGCAATCATCCGCCTCTGAGGCAGGCTCGCCGCGGGAAGGAACCATGGAAGAGCCCGTCGTGGCGCTCCCGTCTGTGGTCATAGTTGGTGCCGGATTCGGCGGGCTGAGGGTGGCTCGCGGCTTGAGTCGCGCCCCCGTGGACGTGACCATCCTGGACCGGCACAACTACCACACCTTTATCCCGCTCCTGTACCAGGTTGCCACTGCCGGGCTGGAGCCGGAGGAGATCGCCCAGCCGATTCGCCGTATCCTCCGCGGCGTCCCCAACCTGCGCTTTCGCCTGAACACGGTCACGGGGGTGGACCTTGCGCGCCGTGTCGTCGCTACCGATTCCGGCCAGATAAAGTACGACTACCTGGTGCTGGCGGCCGGCAGCGCCACCAGCTACTTCGGCCTGGACTCGGTTGTGCAGGTGACCTCCGCCCTGCGCGACCTGGACGACGCCGAGAGGTTGCGCGACCAGATCCTCGGCGCCTTCGAGATGGCGTCGGCTGAGGAGGATCCTGACCGTCGCCGACAGTTGATGACGCTAATAGTGGTGGGCGGTGGGCCCACGGGTGTGGAGTTGGCCGGTGCCCTGGCCGAGCTGCGGCGGCACGCCCTGCCGCACGATTACCCGGACCTGGACCTCTCATGGGCGCGCATACTTCTCCTGGAGGCCACCGACCACATTCTGCCCGGCATGCCGAAGGATCTACGGGGCAAGGCCCAGGCCAAGCTGAGCGAGCTGGGGGTGGAGATACGTCTTGGGGCGCCCGTGGCCGACGCTGATGCCGATGGTGTCACCCTGAGCAGCGGCGAGATGATCCCGGCCGGCGCCGTGATGTGGGTGGCGGGCATGCGGGGGCCGCCTCTGGCCGAAGCCGTGCCCACAGCCGGGGACTCGGTCGGCCGCCTCGTTGTCTCTGAGGCGCTGCATCTGCCCGGCCATCCTGAGGTCTACGCCATCGGGGACATGGCCCACGTAGGCGACGCGGAGACCAGGCCGCATCCCATGCTGGCCCCGGTAGCCATTCAGCAGGGCGCCGTGGCGGCGGAAAACATCCTGCGCAGCCTGGCCGGCAAGCCGCCAAAGCGTTTCGTCTACAAGGATCGGGGCACCATGGTCACCATCGGCCGCAACGCCGCCATCGCCCACATCTTCGGCCTCCGGCTGAGTGGCTTCATCGCCTGGCTCATCTGGCTAACCGTGCACCTGGTGTGGCTCATCGGTTTCCGCAACCGGATGCTGGTGCTGGTAAACTGGGTCTGGAACTACTTCACTTACGATCGTGGGGTGCGGCTCATTAGAGGAACCGCAAGCCACCGGCACATCTCGAATGACAGCGAGGAGGCTAGATGAGGACGGGCGCGGCCGTAGCGAAGCATCCCGATTGGCGGGACGCTCTGACCGACCTGATCGGCCAGATACCGCTCCTCTCGGGAGAGCATGAGGTGGACCTGGCGCTGCTGTTCGCCAGTTCGGAGTACCGTGAGGAGTTCCCGGATCTGGTGGCCCGGGCGCGCCAGCTCACCGGCGCCCGCCTCCTCGTAGGCTGTTCCGGCCAAGGGGTCATCGGCGCCGGCAAGGAGATAGAGGGGGAGCCGGCGCTGGCGCTACTGGCCTTCTCTCTGCCTGGTGCGGAGCTGACGGCCGTTCACCTGACCCAGGAAGAGCTGGAGAGCTGCCGCACGCCCCAGGACTGGCAGCGGCTCACTGGGGTTGCGCCCGAAGACGCCAGCGCCTGGCTCCTCTTCGCCGACCCGTTCACGCTGGATGCGGAGGCGCTCCTTGCAGGCCTGTCCGCTGGCTACCCCGGGACTCCCCTGGTGGGCGGGCTCGCCTCCGGCGACCCTCGACTGCGCGCCACTCACCTGTTCCTGAATGAGGAGGTCTACGACCGTGGCGCCGTGGCCCTCGCCCTGGGCGGCCCCTATGCCGTCCGCACCATCGTCTCTCAGGGCGCCGCTCCCATCGGCGAGACCTGGACGATCACCGGCGCCCAAGGTCACATCATCGAGACTATCGCCCAGCGGCCCGCGTATCAGGTGCTGGTGGACACCCTGCGCGCCCTGCCGCCGGCGATGCAGCGGAGGGCTCAGGCCAACCTCCTGGTGGGGCTGGCGATGGACGAGCATCGAGGAGAGTTCCGTCGAGGCGACTTCCTGATCCGTAACCTGATGGGGGTCGATCGGGAGAGCGGCGCGCTGACAGTCGGAGCGCTGCCCCGCGTGGGCCAGACGATCCAGTTCCAGCTCCGGGACCCGGACGCGGCGGACGAGGACCTGCGCGAGTTACTGGAGCGAGCGCGGAAGGAACTCGGCGCGCGCCAGCCCGTTGGGGCGCTGCTCTGCTCCTGCAACGGTCGGGGCGTCGGCCTGTTCGGGACGCCTGACCATGACGTGCGGGCCCTGGTGGACCTGCTCGGTCCTATCGCCGTGGCCGGCTTCTTCTGCAACGGCGAGATCGGCCCGGTGGGTGAGCAGAACTTCCTGCACGGCTTCACCGCCAGCATCGCCCTGGTGATTCCCGAGGAGCCCGGACAGGGCCAAGCACCGTAGGTCTAGCCACATGTCCGCGCGGTTTTCTGACAGCCCGAGGGCTACGGCGACACCCGTGGGAGGCGATCTTCCGTCACCTGTTTCTCGGTCAGCTCAAGGCCACCAGCGAGAGACGTGGCCCCTGTATAAGGAGGTGGCTCGTGGCCGACGCCCGTGAACTGATCGCGGAGACGCGAGCGCAACTGAAGGCGGTGGAGGATAAGCTCTTTGCCCACCCCTATCTTTCAGCCGTTGAGGAGGGGCGGATCACCAAGGAGAAGCTCCGCCTCTTCGCCGGCGAGCAATACCACATAATCAACTCCGACCTGCGCAGCGTCGCCCTGCTGGTCAGCCGCCAGGCCAACGGCCTCAACCGCGACTTCTTCCTCCGGGCGCTGCAGGGCGAGGCCGCGGCCAGGGACGCCCTCCTCGCCTTCGCCATGGCGCTGGAGAGGAGTGAGGACGACCTGCGGGCCTACGAGCCGATGCCCGGCTGCCAGGCCTATCCAGCCTATGTTGCCTGGCTTGCCTCCTACGGCTCCGCCGCCGACTTCGCCGCCGCTTTCCTGGTTAACTTACCCGCCTGGGGCAGCAGCTGCGCCCGTATGAGCGCGGCTCTCAAAGGCATGTACGGCCTCTCGTCCGAGGCTGTCGCCTTCTTCGACCTATTCGCCGCCCCTGCACCCGAGTTCGAGGCCGATTCCCTGCGCGTCATCCAGGATGGCTTGGACCGCGGCGTGGACCTTCGCGGCGTGGCCCGCGCCGCCCGTCTCATTCAGGCCTACGAGCTCATGTACTGGGACACTTTATACGAGGCCTCCACCTAGGATGAGCGAGCGCTTCAGCGACCGGCTCTACCGCCTGGCCCAGCCCGTATGGGAGGCCCAACATAGCCACCCCTTCGTACAGGGCATCGGGGACGGCAGCCTGGACATAGAGAAGTTCAAGTTCTGGGTGCGCCAGGACTACCTCTTCCTCATCGACTACGCTCGCCTGCTGGCCCTGGCCGTGGCCCGCGCACCCGACCTAGACTCCATGCGCCGCTTCGCCGATCTTGTCCAAAGCACCCTCAACGTGGAGATGGACCTCCACCGCTCCTACGCCGCTGAGTTCGGCATCTCTATCGCTGAGCTGGAGGCGGAGGAGAAGGCCCCTGCCACGCGTGGCTATACCGACTTCCTTCTCCGAGTAGCCGCCCTGGATGAGTTCTCAGGGCTCATCGCCGCTCTTCTTCCCTGCATGTGGGGATTTTCCGACATAGGGCAGCGGCTGGCCCAGGGCCCGGGGCCGGCGGACGAAAGGTATGCGAAGTGGATTGAGATGTACTCCTCGGAGGAGTTCGCCCAGCTGGCCGTCTGGTGTCGCGCCCTGGTGGACCGGGTGGCCGCCGGCCTGCCGGAGGAGACGCTGCGGCGCATGGAGGACGCCTTCCTCACCTCCAGCCGCTACGAGCTGCTGTTCTGGGAGATGGCGTGGCGGCAGGAGCGCTGGCCGGTATGACACGGCCCCACGCCTAGCCGGGCCTCCTCCTGGCGGGATGACCCAGCGCCACCAGGAACATCGCGCTCTTCCCCTCCGCGTGGGGAGAGAAGAAGTCGGTCACCGCGTCATCGTAGAACGTTAGACCGGTGGCGCCCAGCCCCAGGGCGTAGCTCGCCAGGTACAGCCTGCCGCCGTTGATGGCCGCCTCAAGCTGCGCTAGCCGGTACCCTCGGTTGCCGAACCGCTCCAGGATCGGCGCCAGTTCGGTCAGGAAGAAAACGTTCGCGCTGGCGTCGGCAGGGAGCGCTTGCTCTAAGCCCAAGTCCCCGGCCTCGTCCCGAAACTCCCCTTCTCTGAGCAACTCCAGAGCGCTCTCGTCCGGGTGATAAACGTAGGAACCGCAGGGCAGGCCTTCCACGGCGTTCACAATGATATACGCGTCGTTCAGAAGCCGGCCTCCCGATTGCGTGAAGTCGGCCGCGATCCCACCGATGCTACTCAGCGCAGTGGAGAGCTGCTCCAGACTGATCGGCTGACGGGCGAAGCTGCGGCTGGAACCGCGCCGCGAGATGACCTCCTCGATGGAGTCATGCGGCGCCTCCCTATCTTTCAACGGTCGCAGCGGGAACAGCCGACCCTCGGGCGGGGCAAGCGGAGCCACGGAGGCGGCGCCTCGCCAGGCCGCCACCTCCGCCTCCTCAGCCAGGGACGAGGCTTCGTGCATCGCCCGAATCGCCGGGTAGTCTACCTCGGACCTCGAGAGAGGCGTAGTCTCCAGCGCCAGCGGCTTCACCTTCGGGGCCTGACCGATGGGGCTGTCGCGCCCCAGTGGGACCAACGCGAGGGCTACTTCCCGCTGAGGTTCCAACCCCAGTAGCCGGTTCACCCAACCGTCAGCGAAACCGCACACCACCCGCGCTGCCACCCCGTGGGCCGCGGTCATGGCCAAGAGATTAGCCAGGATGGTGCCACTGTCCCAGAAGCAATGCCGGTAGGCCCGCGCCTGATACTTCCAGGAGTTGCGCCAGAACGTGCTGCTGCATATGAGAGTGACTGGCGCCGATGACACCGCCGACTCACCAGCCGTGGCCCGCACCAACTCGCCCCGGAAGTCACCCGGCCGCAACTGGCGCAAGGAGAAATCATGTACCCCAAAATGGTAGACTCCCGCCTCCAGGTCCGGCAGATCCACGCACACCAGATAGAGGTCTATGT
>JADFKX010000032.1 GCA_022564695.1 Chloroflexota bacterium
CTGCGTGCCGGACAGCGTCACCCTGACCTTCGCGTCATGGGGACACGTCTTGACGCTGGCCATACCGCCGCAGCTCTTACAGAAGAACGTGTGGTCAAAGAACATCGGCGCGATCCCCAGCTCCCCGGGGGCGAACTCGCTGAAGATGTGCTGAGCATCGTACGTGCCGTAGTACTCGCCCACCCCCGCGTGGTCACGGCCGACGATGAAGTGGGTGCAACCGTAGTTCTTGCGAACCAGGGCGTGGAAGATCGCCTCTCGGGGCCCGGCGTAGCGCATCGCCGCCGGATTCACCGAGAGATGCACCCTGTCCGCCGGGTAGTACAGATCCAGCAGCACCTCGTAGCAGCGCATGCGCACCTCAGCGGGAATATCGCTCGCCTTCGTCTCCCCCACCAGCGGATGGAGCAGCAGGCCGTCGACTGTCTCAAGGGCGCACTTCTGGATGTATTCATGGGCGCGATGCACCGGATTGCGCGTCTGAAAACCGACGACGGTGCCCCAGCCACGCTCTGCGAAGGCGGCTCGGGTCTGCGCCGGCGTCAGCCGATAGTCAGGGAAGTCATCGTGGGACGGAAGGTCGATGACGCGCAACGGCCCGCCCAGGAGCACGTCACCCTGACGGTAGACGGCGGCGACGCCGGGATGGGCCTCATCCTCTGTACGGTAAACCGCTTTCGCCTCCCCCTGCTTGTCGTAGTCAAACGCTTCAGCCAGCTCCAGCACGGCAAGCACCTTGCCGCTTTCATCCGCCAGCGCTACGTCATCGCCCTCGCGCAGCTTCCCAGACTCCTCGCGGCTGACAGCCAGGGTGATAGGGATAGACCAGGGGAGACCGGACGACAGCCGCATGGACTCGACGACAGACTCGTAGTCGGCACGGCCCATGAACCCCCTCAGGGGGCTGTAGCCGCCGTTGCCCAGAAGCTCCACGTCTGAGAGGGCGCGGGCGTTAAGGCGAAGTGTCGGCAGGGAAGCGGCCCGCTCCCCCAGCGTCTTCCGGTCCTCGCCCTCTACCGTCAGGTCTATAAGCTCACCGCCGTGGGCGGGTATCGTCTCACTCATCACGTCGTCTGTCCTTAGGAATACGGGCCGCGGTCAGGCGGCCCGGTCTGCATGCTCCTTTGTGGCGACTGACCTTTAGCTGTGCAGGCCACACTCCTTGTTATCCGGGTTCTCCCACCACCAGCGGCCGGCGCGAACGTCCTCACCTGGCTTGATGGCACGAGTGCAGGGCGCACAACCGATGCTGGGAAAACCGCGGTCGTGGAGAGCGTTATATGGGACTTTATTGGCGCGGACGTAGTCCCAGACCTGCTCCTCGCTCCATTCGATAAGGGGATTCACCTTGGCCATGCCGTTCCCCTCATCCCACTCCACCGCTTCCATGTCGGTGCGGGTTACGGCCTGCGCGGCTCGTAGGCCGGTCATCCAGGCCCTATTCCCGGACAAGGCGCGGCGCAGCGGCTCCATCTTACGGATGCCGCAGCACTCCTTCCGGTTCTCAATGCTTTCACGGAAGGAGTAAAACCCCTTCTCTCGCTCCAGCGACTCCACCGCCTCACGGTCTGGGAAGTAGCTATGAATGGGCACGTCGTAGCGAACGCGAACCTGCTCCATCACCTCGTAGGTCTCTTCGGGCAGACGGCCGGTATCCAGAGTGAACACCTTTATCTCCGGCGCTACCCTGGCGATCATCTCGATCACTACCACATCCTCCACCCCGAAGCTGCTGGCGAAGGCGACCTCCGAGCCGAACCTATCCGCCGCCCAGCGTATGATCTCCTCAGCGGACTTGCCCTTAAGCTGCCCGTTGAGCGACTTCAACTCCTCTGGGCTGTAGACAGCCGCAGTTACCTCACTACTCACTTAATCCGTACCTCCTTGGAGTACCTTCCTCAAACTGATAACCACCTACAGGGCACATTCGCCCTCGCCGCGGATGACCTCGAACAGCTCATCCTTGCCCCAGTCCATGTATACGTCTATCTCCTCACTGATGGGGCCCACCTCCCTGAACTCAGTCAGGAGAGGTTCGAAGTACTTAGGCCCCACGCGGTCGATGTAGTCCAGGAAGCTCTCCCCGTCCTGCCTCTCCTCCTTGTAAACGCCGATGATCTTCTTGATCGCCTGAGGCGTGCGCTTGACGGGGATGCGGGCGACGCGGGTGCCGAACTTGCCGCCGCCGATGTAGTTGCCGCCGCCCAGGAAGATGTCGTAGCAGGGGATCTGCGTCTGACCCGCCTTGAAGGACGAGCCCTGAAGGCCGATGGCCGCCAGGTGATGCATAGCGCAACCGTTGGGGCAGCCGCTGACCTTAACGGTAATCTCCTGCACCAGCGGATCGTCATCGCCCATCTCCGTCATCGCGTCGCGCAGGGCGTATCCCGCCCCCTGCGAGGAGGTGATGCCCATCTTGCAGCTGTCCGTCCCTGGACAGGCGACGACATCGGCGATGAGCCCGGCGTCGGCGTCGCCCAGGCCAATGCCGGTGAGCTCAGCGTGGAGAGCGGGCAATGCGTCCTCCCGTACCCAGCGCAGGACCAGGTTCTGATTCTGCTGGGTACGGGCGGTGCCGCCGCTGAACCGGCGCATGATCTCAGCCAGGCCGCGAAACTGCTCCGGCGAGAGGTTGCCCATGGGCACGGTCACGGTTATCGCGACGTGACCTTCCTGCCGCTGCCCGCGAACGTTGGTCTTCAACCAGCGATCGAACTCAGGCGCCGGCTGCTTGCCGTTCGCGGGTGGCTCGCCCAGCGTTGGCCCCTCCGGCGCCAGCTGCATGAGAGCCTCCATATCAAGAGGCTCCTTGGCCCAGGGCTGGGCTAGCTCTTCATCCACCTGACGCCGAAACTCCTCGATGCCTATCTTCTTGATAATGAACTTCACGCGTGCCTTGGCCATGTTCTTACGCAGGAAGTTGGGCAGACCGCCCTCCTTATCGAACACCTTGAGCATCGCCTCCGTCACGCGGATGTACTCCCCGTTCTCCACCGGCACGAAGTCGTAGATGACGTCCGCCTGGCGTGGCATTGTGGAGAGGCCGCCGCCCACGCGCAGCTCGAAGCCGCGCACCTCACGACCGTTCTCCCGCTTCACCTTGGCGATAAAGCCCATGTCATGAAACGGCGTGCCTGCGCAGTCGCTGGCGCAACTGGAGAAAGCGGTCTTCCATTTGCGGGGCAGCCGCTGGCAGATCGGGTTGCGCAGCATGTTGCGGGCGTAAGCGACGAGATAGGGCGTGGCGTCGAACACCTCGTCGGCGCAGGTGCCGGCGTAAGCGCAGCCGGTCACGTTGCGCACCGTATTGCCGCACGCCTCGCGCGTCGTGAGGCCGACGCTGGCCAGGAGCCGCATGACGTCCGGCATCTCGTCCAGAGGAACGAAGTGGAACTGGAAGTTCTCGCGAGTGGTGATGTGGCCGCGGCGATAGCCGGAGTACTTCTCCGCGAAGACAGCGCAAGCGTCCATCTGGTCGGCGGAGACGCCGCCGTAGGGAAGCTTCACGCGGACCATCTGGGTGTCCTCTTGGCGCTGGCCGTAGATGCCATGCATCAGGCGGAAGGGCCGAAACTCATCCAGGAGCCCTTCTTCGTCCTTGCGAAAGCGGCGGCTCTCCCGCTCAAAGTTATCGATCTCCTCGTCCAGGGTCACGAATACGCGCCCGGGTTGGAGATCAGCCGGCACGTCCGGATGTGCCTTGTGGGGTTTGCCCTGCTTCTCTTTCACCTGCATCGGAACACCGCCAGTCTAAAGCCTAGCCTAGGCTAAGTCTACTTTCCCGACGTACTAAGTCAAGATTATATCTCTCTCAGATATGGACGTCAACCCCGCGAGACGCCAAAAAGCCCCCTGACGCTAATCGGGGGCCTGCTCGCTGCGCGTTACCTATCTAACTCGCGCGAGTAGTAACCTTATGTGACATCAGTTGAGCCCGCAGCCCCTCCAGGAACTCTACCGTGATCGGTGGCGCCGTGGCCCCCTGCCTGAGCTGCTGGGCAATGCCCAGGAGAGGCCGTATCTCCTCTTCCACCTCCGGGTAACGGCCGGCCAGAGCGTCCATATCCACTTCCCCCTGCTCAATCGCCTGCAGGCACTCCTCCAAGGCGCGAGCGGCAGCCAACTCACTCGCCGTCCTCAACTCTTTGACGCTGGGCAGGGGCACGATCTCCCTTTTCATCGTGCCCCAAGTAACCATAAGGCGATAACTATGTCAAGTTATAACCGTCACTATTTTGTTACTGGAGGAAGCGAAGATGTTGAAAACGCCGACGGCCCGATCAGCCTCCGGCCACCGCCGGCACGATGCTCACCTCATCCCCCGCCTTCAGAGCGGTCTTCAGACCGTCCAGGAAGCGCACGTCCTCACCGTTAACGTAGACGTTCACGAAACGACGCAGCTCCCCCTCCTCGTCGCACAGCCGCTCCTTCAGCCCCGGATACTGTCCTTCCAGGGCGTCGATGCAGGCCATCAGCGTATCGCCATCGCCGCTCACAACGTCCAGTTCGTTGGTCAGCTTTCGCAGTGGTGTGGGGATCCTTACGGTTATGCTCATCTCTACCTCACTTCGTTGAGTGTTAGCTTTCGGTCCTGTGCCACCATTCGCGAAACTCGTAGCACTTGCCGCCATCGCCCAAGCGGATCACGAAAACGCCGTCCAGCTTCACCTTGACGCCAGAAGGCACGCGGACAAATGACACTCCCCAGCGGGCAACGCCCACCTCGCCGGCGGTGTACGGCTCGTGCCAGAACTGAACGTCCCGCTGCGCCTCAGCGCCCGAGCGCGCGTAGTCGTAGAGGCTGGCCCGGCCCCTGATGGGCTCACCGAACGGCGTCTCGTAGTAGCTCGCGTCGTCCGTGAACAAATGTGTGAAGGCGCTCGGATCGTGATCCTCCCACGCCCTGCCGTAGGCGTCCAGCCATGTCTTCAGCGAGGCCATATCCACCACCGCTACCCTTCCACGATGTCTCCAGCCACAGGGTCCACCCTGACGCCCTGCTCCACCACCCACTGCACCCCGCGCTCAATCTCCTCCATCTCACCCTCCAGCTCCAGCACCACCCATCCGCGGTCCTCTGTGACGTCAGCGCGGCGGATGTTAGTCACCAGATTGAAGTCGCGGCCCAGCCGCCAGATGACCGCCTCCTTGATCAGCTCCTGTGCGAATGTAAACTTTACTCGTTGCTTGGCCACTATGATCTCCTACTTACGTGCCGCCGGCAAAGCGCCGGCCTGCTCGCTAAACGCGTTCTCGAAAGAGGCCATGTTCGGCTGCACAGCCAGGGCGGGCTTCAGCCGCGGCGCAACCGCCTCCTGAGTCTTGAGGCCGGCGCCCGTGATGAACGCCACCACCAGCTCTTGGGGATCGATGAGCCCCTGCTCGACCAGGCGCTTTAGTCCGGCGATCACTACCCCGCCCGCCGTCTCCGCGAAGATGCCCTCCGTCTCCGCCAACAGCTTGATCCCCTCCACCACCTCATCGTCGCTGACTGCCACGCCCTGCCCGCCCGACTGCGCCATCACCTTGAGAGCATAGTAACCGTCCGCGGGGTTGCCGATCGCCAGAGACTTGGCGATGGTGTTCGGCTTCTGGGGCTTGATGTCCATGCTCTGCCGCTCCCAGGCCTCCACTATGGGCGAGCAGCCCGTAGCCTGCGCACCGCTCATCCTCGTCCCCCGCCACTCCACCAATCCCAGCCAGGCCAGCTCCTTCAGCCCCTTATATATCTTGGTGTAAAGGGAGCCGCTGGCCATGGGCACGATGCAGTGATCGGGCGATCTCCAGCCCAACTGCTCGCACACCTCGTAGGCCAACGTCTTGCTGCCTTCCGAATAGTAGGGCCTCATGTTGATGTTTACGAACGCCCAGGGATACTTGTCGGACAGTTCGCTGCACAGACGGTTCACTTCGTCATAGCTGCCGTCCACCGCCACCAGGGTGGGCCCGTACACGCTGGAGCCGACGATCTTCCCCTGCTCGAGGTCGGCAGGGATAAAGACGATAGCGTCCATGCCGGCGCTGGCGGCGTGCGCGGCAACGCTGTTGGCCAGGTTGCCGGTGGAGGCGCAGGCAAGGGTATCGAACTCGAACTCACGCGCCTTTGTGATAGCAAGGGAGACGACGCGATCCTTGAACGACCAGGTTGGGTTCTGACAATCGTTCTTGACGTACAGCCGCTCCAGGCCCAAAAGCCGTCCCAGGCGAGATGCCCTGATCAGGGGAGTGTAGCCGGTGCCGATATCCACGGCCGCCTCCGCCGTGACCGGCAAAAGGTCGGCGTAGCGCCACATGGACAGCGGCCCCCGCTCGATCCGCTCCCTGGTCAGCGTGCGCCTCAGGGCTTCGTAGTCGTAGAACACCTCCAGCGGGCCGAAACAGAACTCGCAGACGTGTATCGGGTCCAGGGGATAGACCCGGCCGCACTCCCTGCATCTTAGATTCTTTGCGAACGACATGACAGCGATCCTCCGGCTTCTAAACGTTAGCCGTGATGGGCCTCCCCTCCCCCGGCTCTCCCGGGGTGGAGGCCCGCTGCATCGCCATCAGTCCAGCTTCCCCAACCAACCCTAAAACAACCGGACAGGCGTCCCCCGCCGGAGACGGATGCGACTCCAGCGCGAATCCTGGTGCTGCCACAGTTTCCCTACAGGCGATCATAAGTAAAAAGAAGACCTCTTCCATCTGATTGGAGAAGAGGCCACCTACTCCCTTATCGTCCTCCCGCCTCCGGCGGGAGTCGGCGTTGGCACCGTTATTCCCTACTAATCGGGGAACCGGTTGCCGGGCTTCACAGGGCCGTTCCCTCCACCTCTCTGGATAAGAGCGTATTCAATTGTTCGAGTGGGATGCTAGCACAGGGATAGAATCGGTGTCAACGCGCCGCTGAGACCGAGGCGAGCCTAGGCAGTGTGGCCGATCGCTTCAGGCTCGCGCGATGCCTGCTTAATGAGATCGTCCAGGACGACGCGTAGGCTGAACCCCTTCAACACCGGGTGTTTGAAGGGACCATCCAGATCGACAGAGTAGTGGTGACGGCGGCCATCCCTGCGGACATTCAGCATAGCCGCCCTTCTAAGGTCGCCAATGACCCCCCAGACGGTACGCCTGGTGAGCGACATCGCTTCCGCGATCTCTTTGATCGTGCAGTTGGGATTGACGGCAATGTAGAAGAGGATAGAGCCGTGGCTGGAAACGAGATACCAATTGTTTTCTATAGTCATATGAATAGTATTGAAATTCTGGTTTCTAGATAAGCGCAACTACATACTACCATCCAACCTCTAGGTTGAGAAGACGTAAATGGTTAAAAGTTAGTGTGATTTTCACTCACACCCATTGGCTGCGTCTATACCTGCGACCCGCCTCTTCCTGCGGGTGCCGTCAGGCACCGGCGCTACCATCGCGGCAACGCCTATCAGCGATCAGCTACCGAGGAAAACTGTTCGGCACGGGGCCTCGCGCCCTATAACCCCTCGGCAGGTTCTCCCTCCGCGCCCTCTTCCCCTGTCAGGGGCCCCTCGCCGGCCAGGCTTGGCTGCTCCTCCCGTGGCGGTGTGCGTAAGAGATAGATGATAGCGGGCAGCGCTAACGCCATGCTGGCGATGCCGATCAGTTGGGCCGTGCGAAGACCCACCAACACTATGTCGTCAAAGCGAAGGAAGCTTACACCCAGGCGCAGCGCGCCGTAGAGAATCATCCATGAGAAGAACGTCACCCCGCTCCGCGTCACCCTGGCGTAAATAAGCAGAAGGACTGCGAAGATCGCCATGTCGCCTAGCAGCTCGTACGCCACCGCTGGGTGCTGGACAAGGTTTGGGTCGCCGAAGGCCAGCAAGCTGGGGCTGTCCGGATTAGTGTAGCGCACACCCCAGGGAAGGCTCGTGGTCTCGGCGAAGTGCTCACCGTTTATGATGTCGCCGATCCGGCCCGTAGCCATGCCAAGAATCGCCCCGATCGCGGCGATGTCCGCCGCCTTCGGGATGTTCGGCAGCCTGGTGAGGTAAGCGTACCCCCAGGCTCCGATCGCGCCGCCGATCAGCGCACCGTAGATGGAGATGCCGCCCGTGTTTATGGCGAAGATACCGCCTAGGTCGTCCTCGAATCGCGACCAGTTCTCGAGTATGTACAGGCCGCGGGCCCCTATGATTCCCCCGATAACCAACGCCAGGGCCACGTTATAGATCGCGTCCTCATGAAAGCCGGCGCGCCGGCCCAGGATAACTGCCACCGCCACTCCCGCCACCACAGCGAGCGCCGTGAACAGCCCGTGCCAGGTCACCTCCAACCCGATCACCTCAAACAGCGTCGGGTCGAGACCTATCTTGATCGATAGCAGGATCGCACTAGTCATCTTTACCCTGTCCTTCAGCCTCGTCCAATGTGGCACCCTCCTGCCGCGCCAGATCCTCCATCTCCCTGTCCAGCCTTATCAGATGACCGGCTTGGCCGGCTAGGTATGTCCGGGTCGGTGTTATTCTAGCCCATAACCGCCTACGTGGCACCCAGAACGTCACCACCAAGCCCGTTATCAGCAGGGCGGTGCCCACCCAGATCAGATAATCGCTACGGTCCTTCTTCACCTGGATGCCCGCGAACTCCCGCTGGCCCAGGAACGAATACTCGTATCCCCCTATCTCTACGCTCTCGCCCGGCCTCAGGCTCACCGCCTGCGGCTGCAGGCCGATAATCGTCAGCTCCGGCGGCCCGCTGCCGACCGCGGGCGCCACCGCAGTGCCCTCGGACGCCGTGCCGGTGCCGTAAACAACGTTGCTCATCTCCACAAGCACCTGCCCGCTGCCGGCCCCCGCCGGCAGGCCCGGCGGTAACGGCAGGTCGGACACGAACACGGCCGGGACCGATTGCAGGCCGGAGTAGACGAACTCCAGGCCACCGGCTGAGGCGCTCTCCCCCTCCGATAGCACCAGCCTCACCGCCTCCTCTCCCTCGCCCGGCTCGAATACGGCGAGCTGCCAGCGCTCATCCTCCGCCGCCCTGCGCGCCCCGATCGAGATCACGCGGTCATCCGGCAGAGTGACCAGCGTACCGTAATAGACGAACTCGTCCGTGCTCAGGATGTCGGTGAGGACCAGCGCTTCGTCCAGCAGCACAGTACCATCGCCGTCCCGCACGACGACGCGAGGAGAGGGCAGCGTGCTGGAGAGGGTAATCGTCTCCCTGTAGATCACGTTGCCGCTGGCTAGGTCCCGCACCTGGACATCTGCCCCGTTGCCAAAGTAAGCGGCTTGATGGAAGCGGTAGCCCTTGTAGCTACAGGGAGAGTTGACGGTGGTCGTGCAGCGCTTCACCTCCTCGCCGCCCTGGTAGATCACCAGATCGGAGCGGTAGTCCAGCGCCCGCCCCTCCGGCGAGAACAGCCCAACAGCGTCCACAAGCTCCACCTGCATCTGGTTCGGATGCGTCAGCGGAAACACCGGCCCGGTGGAGCCCTCAGCGATCATCATGCCGTTGGAGAAGCCGCTGAACCAGCTCACCAGCCCCCCCGCCAATAGCACCACCACCGCCACGTGGGTGGCGAATGTGGCCAGCTGTGCGAACTGGAACCGGTCCGCGAACAGGTACGTCGTATCGCCTTCCTGGTAACGCTCGACGGTGTAGCGCTGACGCCGCAGGACGGACTCCAGGCCGGAGCCAGCGGCCGGCGTGGCGTAGTCAAAGCGGTGACGGGCGCTGGCGAAATAGGCGTCATTGACCCGTTTGCGAGGACGGGTGATCGCCCGCCAGATGGAGGGGAAGTAGCTGACCACCCACACCGCCAGGGACACCGCCAGGAGGCCCAGGGCGTAGATGAACCAGCGGGCGTGAAACACCTCAAAGAAGCCGAGACGGTTCATCGGGTCGGTCAGGAAGCCGAAGCGCCCCTCCTGCACGGCCAGCCACTGCACCTCCGCTAACGCATCACCCCGAACGTTGGCCGGGACCTGGGGCACGATTACGCCGAGGAGACCGGCCAGGGCCAGAAAAGCGATGAGGCCGATGGCCCAGCGCACGCTGATGAGCAGCTGCCAGGTGGCCCACAACGGGACCATCATCAAGCGGGCGGTCCGCCACCACCAGGCGCCCCTAATCACGCTCTGCTCCGCCACCGCCTACTCCAGAATCTCCTCGATGCGCCTGGTCAGCTCATCCCCCTCGATGGCCCCCTGCACCTGAGTCCCCTCCAGCCGCTCCAGGAAGGGGCCCCGAAACACATTCCGGATCACGCCCTCCCGGTCGATGAAGTACGTCATCGGCAGACCGATGATCCGGTACTCGTCGGACACCGCGCCGCGCTTGTCCAGCGCCACCGGGAAGTCCATGCCGAAGTCGTCCACGAACGGCTGGATTATGGATTGGCTCTCCTGGAGGTTCATGGCGATGATCTCCAGCCCTTGCTCACGGTAGCGGTCATATGCGGCGACGAACTGCGGCATCTCCTTGCGACAGGGGCCGCACCAGGTCGCCCACAGGTTCACGATCACGCCCTTGCCGCGCAGGTCGCTGAGGCGGATCTCGCTGTCGTCCAGCGTCTTCAGCAGGAAGTCCGGCGCCAGGCTGCCCTCCTTCGCCTCGACCGCCATTCCGGGCGGCGCCAACCCCGCAGGCATCTCCACTGGCCCGTACTTGGCGTCGTAGACGGAGGACGACCCGGAATCGGGCCGGTAGTCAATCCACCAGATGACGGCGGCGATGGCGCTCACCACCAGCAGCGGGAATATCACGCTGCGCCAGGGGCCGCGCCACACATGACTCCCCTGTGGCGCCTCGTCTACCTCCTCCACAGGGCCGGAGGCCTGCGCGTCTTCAGCCATGACCGGTGAGCCTACCTCCTACGCAGAGATGATACCGCGACGGTTGGCCAGGCGCACGGCTGCGGCGTGCGCCCTCTCCTCCACGCGGTCGTCCAGAGGCGCCATCTCCATATCTTTGTAGCGCCGTCGTAGGGCGGTCTCGATTAGGTGATCGGCGAAGCGGGGGTTTTTAGGCAGCAGCGAGCCGTGGAGATACGTCCCGTAGGCGTTGCCGCACACCGCACCCTCGCCCCCATCATCGCCGTTGTTGCCGTACCCCGTCACCACCCGCCCCAGCGGCTTCACCCCATCGTCCAGGTGGGTGCGGCCGCCGTGATTCTCAAAGCCCACCAGCGTGCCGCCTTGCCACTCCACCACCACATTGCCGATAAACCGCTTCGCGTCCGGCCCCGGGTGCTCCGTCCGCAGGCCGAACACACCCACGCCGGGTAGCTCCTCTCCCTCAGCGCCACGGTAGTAGCGGCCCATCAGCTGGTAGCCGCCGCACACGGCCAGGATCACCACCCCCTTCGCCGCCGCCTCCTTGAGCGCCTCCCCCTTCTCCTCCACCAGGTCCTCGGCGACTCGCCGCTGCTCCCTGTCCTGCGCTCCCCCGATGAACACCAGATCGTGCTCTTTCGATTTTAGCTTCTCCCCCAACCCCAGCTCCGTCACTTCAAACTTGATTCCGCGCTCACGGCAGCGCCGCTCCAGGCAGAGGATGTTGCCGCGATCACCATAGATGTTCATCAGCTTTGGGTAGAGGTGGGCCAGGCGCAGCTTCAGCTCCACTATGCCGTCTCCCAGAACGCCGGCTGTCGCGCCCATCGGGCGAGCAGCTCCCGCACCTGAAGCATCGCCGTGTAGGTGGGGACCACGTACAGATTGCCGTCCTCGGGCGTGGCACGCAGGGCCCGGCGCAACGCCGTCGCGGTGTCCTCCTCCACCTCGACCAGCGAGTCCAGCCCCGCGTATTTCAGGCGCAGCGCCATGTCCCAGGCCCGATTGCCGGACACCGTTAGCGATCGCACCTTCCCCGCCAGAAGGTCGAAGTCCACGTCCCATATCCAGGACACGTCCCGCCCGTCCGCGATCCCATCGTTGAGGAACAGCGCCACGTCCTTCTCCTCCCCGTCGGCGGTGATCGTGCGCAGCACCTCATTGAGCCCGGCCGGGTTCTTCGCCAGGATCACCTGCACCCGCCGCCCGCCCACGGTCAGCCGTTCCTGACGTCCGAAGGCAGCGGTGAAGGCGCCCAGCCCTCGCTCGATCGCCTCCGGCTCAATGCCCAACGCCACGGCTGCCGCCACGGCTGCCAGAACGTTGTAGGCGTTGTACAGACCCGTTAACGGCAACCGCGCCGAGACATCCCCGCCCGGCATCGTGATCATCAACCTCGTTCCCTCCGGCTCCATCTCGATGCGGGTTGCCACCACTAGCGGCGATCGACGGGCGACGCCACAGTTCGCCCCGCAGTGCCAGTGGCCCAGGTGACCGTAGAACACCTCCGAGTAGACGAACTCCGACCCGCACGAGGAGCACCAGCGGGCGTCGGCGGCGTGCTCCAAACCCTCACTTGCGCGTGACGTATCCTCTACGCCGTAGAACAGCGCCTGCCCCGTGGCGACCCGCGCCAGGGCGGCGATGGAAGGGTCGTCCGCGTTGAGGACAACGGTCGCCGAATCGCCCAGCGTCCGCACCGCGTCACGCCAGACCGCCGCCACGTACTCCACCTCGCCGTAGCGGTCCAGCTGATCCCGGAACAGGTTGGTGAACAGCACCAGCCGCGGCCTGAGCGCGCGCGCCGCTTCCGGCACCGTCGCCTCGTCCACCTCGAACAAGCCGAGGCGCCGCTTAGCGCCGGCGAAGCCACCGTCCAGCCCGGCCGCCTGCGCCAGCGCCGCGGCGATCCCCCGCATCAGGTTCGATCCCGCGCGGTTGGCCACGGGCCGCAGGCCGGCGGCGCGGACGATCCCGCGCAGCAGTCTGGCGGTCGTCGTCTTGCCGTTGGTGCCGGTGACGATAACGCTGCCCTGGCCCAGACGCCGTGCCATCTCCGGCACGATGTTCGGGTCGATACGCTCGGCGATGAGGCCTGGCAGGGCGGTGCCGCCGCCCATCTTGAGGCGCTGGCTCAGCGCGGCGGTGACCTTAGCGGCGGCTATAGCGGCGATGCGTCGCATACCAGAAGTATTATCGGCCCTCAGACAGACAGCCGCCAGAGCCGGTCACCGTCCGCGCCCTAGGGCTTGAGCACAACCTTGACGCAGCTCTCCTTGTGGTTGGCGAACATGTCGTAGCCGTGGGGCGCCTCCTCCAGGGGCAGCGAGTGCGTGAGAATAAGCGTGGGGTCCAGCTTTCCCCGCTCGATCATGCTGAGCAGCTTCGCCAGGTAGTTCTTCGCCGGGCAGGCGCCGATCCTGAACGTCAGGTCACGCAGGTAGGCCAGAAACATCGGAAACTGGAACTGCGCCTCCGAGTAGACGCCGACGGCGCTGATGGTGCCACCCGGGCGAACGTACTGGAAGCAGCTCCGCAGCGCCTCCTCATCGCCCACCGCTTCCAGGACGGCATCCGCGCCCCGACCCTCGGTGTGCTCGCGGATCACAGCCCCGGGATCCTCAGCGTTCATGTCTACCGGCACAGCGCCGATCTTCCTCGCCATCTCCAGCCGCTCCGGCACTGAATCGATGGCGATAACGACCTTCGGCTCAACCAGGAGGGCGCACATCTGGGCGCACAGCCCCACCGGCCCGCACCCCACCACCACAACCACATCCCCACGCTTAACCTCCCCTCGCTCAACGGCGAAGTAGCCGGTGGGGAGGACATCGCCTACCAGGATCGCCCTCTCGTCCGAGAGGCCGTCCGGCAGCTTCTCCAGAGTGGACTGCCCGTAGGGGACACGCAGGTACTCCGCCTGCGCCCCGGGCAGCATGCCGGAGCCAAAGTGCTCCTGCTTCATACACTGGCTGGGCCAACTCCTCCGGCAGTAGAAGCACTCGCCGCAGGAGGCGTAGGACGCCCCCACAACGCGCTCGCCGGGCTTCAACTCCGTAACGCCGTCGCCCACCTCCACCACCTCCCCCACGTACTCGTGGCCCATCACCCAGCCGGTGGTGGGTATAGGGATGCGCCCGTTGTAGAAGTGGATATCGGTGCCGCAGATGGCGCTGGACGTGACCTTGAGGATCACGTCGCCGGGCTGCTGGACGGCCGCGTCCGGCACGTCCTTCACCTCGACTTTATAGCGGCCTTCGAACGTGACAGCTCTCATGCGGGGCGGGAGCGACTATCGGTGGCTTCTGCTAGCCGCCGTCTTTCGGCGTGATGCGCTCGACGAAGATGTCCATGACGCCGCCGCAGATCTTGTCCTCCCCGTCCGTGGGGGTGGTCAGGTCCACCTGCATCAGGCGGGGACGGCCGTCGCGGTGCGCCTCCATCGCCTCCGTCCACACCTCCGCCTCGCCGCAGCCGCCGCCGATCGTGCCGCAGAAGCTGCCGTCCGTGCGCACCAGCATGCGCGCGCCCGCCCGCCGCGGCGTCGAGCCGCGCGTCGCGGCCACGGTCGCCAGCACGACCGGCTTGCCTTCGGTCAGGGAGCGTTTCAACTCCTCGAAAACTTCGTTCACGGTGAGGTATATCGTACGACGCGCGGCGGGAGGGGGTAAAGGGGGCTACGGCTGCGGCTGCCAGGCGGCCCTGCTGCCCTCGGCCAGGAGGGTAAGGTTAGTGCCATCCGAGCCTAATACCCAAATACCCTCAGCGCCATTAAAGAGCAAAAGCCGACTGTCGGGCGAGAATTGGAGGGAGGAGGGAAAATCCATAGATACAGTCTTTTGGTCGCCGGTATCAATGTCGCGAAGGTGAAGGACGCCGAGCGCGTCAGTACTCGTAGGGACGTCGTAGCTAGCCAGGAAGCGGCTATCCGGGGACCAGACGGTCTGGCCCCGCATGATGGCCCAGCAAGGGGCACCTATGCCACGGAGGCTAATGTCGAACTCCAGGACGGAGCTGCCTTTCTGAACATCATAGACCTGGGCGTTAGAGACCGGGGCGGACCCACACTCCAGAAGTAGGAGGCGCTGGCCATTGGGCGACCAACTGACAGCGCGCTCAGGCAGAGAGCGCTCCTGGCCGGTGTTTAGATTGAACAGACGGCTGCCATACGCGAGGAGGGAAGCATCGGTGGGACTGAATATAGGCGGACTAGTGGCGTATTCGTCGATGAGCTGTTCGTCGGGGTCGATAGGCTCGACTTCGGTCGTCTGGAGATCCGCTAGCATGCTGATAACCTCTGTGGAGAAATCCAATTGCCGAATGACCGCGAAGAAAGCCAACCAGCGGCCGTCGGGGGACCAGTCAATGTAGGAGGCCGGACCGTCGGAGAGGCGCGTGAGGCCTGAGCCGTCGGCGTTCATGACGTAGATCTCGCCAGGCGGACCGCCTGGGCTCGAGACGAAGGCGATGCGGGTGCCGTCGGGGGACCAGGCGA
>JADFKX010000186.1 GCA_022564695.1 Chloroflexota bacterium
TGCCCCTCCACCCGCCCCGCCCTATCATCGGATGCGATGGTGAGGTTCTTCCGTCGCAAGAAAGACGTTCCCGAAGAGGTTATCGAGTCGCCGCCTGAGGCTGACGCGACCGTAGAGTCCGCAGGGCGCGTCGAGACGCCCGAAGCTCCCGAAGCTGAAGCCCCGAAGTCCGTTGAGCAGGCGGTGGAGCGCACACGGCGGACGTGGTTTTCGCGCATCGGAGGGCTGTTCCGTCGTGGCCTGGACGACGAGCTGTGGGTGGAGCTGGAGGAGATGCTCATCGCCGCCGATACCGGCGTCGAGACCACGGTCAAGCTGCTGGACAACCTCAAGGCGCGGGTCAAGGAGGAGGGGATCCGCGACCCGGAGCAGGCTCAGCAGGCGCTGAGAGAGGAGCTGCTGGCGATTCTGGATGTGGAGGCGAGGTTGGGAAGGTTGTGGGGGCCGGCTGCCGGTGATCCTTCGGCTGGCCCAACAACAGGGCTAAGGATGGGTGGAGAACCTCAGGCCCTTCGACAGGCTCAGGGTGAGCGGTTGCCAGTGCCGAAGCCTGCCGTCGTCCTGGTGGTGGGTGTGAACGGCACCGGCAAGACGACCAGCATCGGCAAGCTGGCCCACGCCTATCAGCAGGAGGGCCGGAAGGTGCTGCTGGCCGCCGCCGACACGTTCCGCGCGGCGGCGATCGACCAGCTCAAGCAGTGGGGTGAGCAGGCCGGGGTGGACGTGATCGCCCACAAGCAGGGCGGCGACCCCGCCGCTGTGGTGTTCGACTCCCTCTCGGCCGCCGAGAGCCGTGACGTCGACGTGCTAATCATCGATACGGCCGGGCGGCTGCACACGAAGGTCAACCTGATGGAGGAGATGCGCAAGGTCAACCGCATCATCCAGCGCAAGGTGCCGGACGGCCCCCACGAGGTGCTGCTGGTGCTGGACGCGACCAGCGGGCAGAACGCGCTGCACCAGGCGAAGTACTTCACGGAGGCGCTGGGCGTGACGGGCATCCTTCTGGCCAAGCTAGACGGCACGGCCAAGGGCGGCGTCGTCTTCGCCATCTGCGACCAGCTTCGCATCCCCGTGCGCTTCGTCGGCACCGGCGAGAAGGCGGGCGACCTCGCCAATTTCGAGCCGAAGCGGTTCGTGGACGCGCTTTTCGCTTAGAGCGGCGTTCCGCTCCCCGATTAGCCGTAGCTGTTGGAGCGGGCAACCAGTCCTTCACGGCTTTCGTTCTTACTGAATGATATGCCGGTAACCAGCGCGAATGGTGTGCGATGAAGGATGCGGTTGCGCCCCCGGCCGCCGCAGGCGGCCTGACGATTCGGGTCGACACTCTTCTCTGGCTGGGGCTCATCGCCGCGGCGGCCGCCTTGAGGCTCGCACGGCTGGACGCGCTGCCTTTCACGTTCGAGGAGTCCGCGCGTGCGCTCGATGCGTTGCGTGTTTCCCAGGACAGCGTGCCCGAAGGCTGGAACGGCGACCTCGCCGCCGTCGTCACCTCCTATCTGTTCCGCGCCTTCGAGGGGAGCGAGCTGGTCGCGCGGGTTGGGCCTGCCGTCGCGGGCTCCGTCATGGTGGCGGCCGTCTGGCTCGGCGGCCGCGGCCTGGGTCGGGTTGGCGCCCTGACGGCTGGGGCGCTGCTCGCCTTTTCGCCGCTGGCGCTGCTCCTTTCTCGCTCCGCCCTGCCGTTCAGCTTCGGCGGTCTGCTGGCCGTGGCGATGGCTGTCGCGTTGCTCTCCTACCTGAGGGAGCCGCGGGCTCACACGGCGTTCCTGTTCGCTGCCGCCTTCGGGCTGGCGTTCTCCGCCGACGCTGTGGCGACGACGGCGGCGATTGCGGTGGCGGCGTTTCTGCTGCTGGACCCGATCGTCGCGAGACGTGGTGCGGTGGCCCGCGCCTGGGGCGTGTTTCGGCGCAGCCCGGCCCACTGGCTGAGCGTGCTGCTGGTGCTGGCCGCGGTGGCGGAGCTGGCGGTCACTCACTTCGGCACCTTTCTCGACCTGTCGCAACCGGCAGGGCTGGCGTTGTGGCGTGATATGTTAGCTCTCCCCCGCGACGCCCGCGAGCCGTGGTACCAGATGACGCTCCTTCTGGCGTACGACTGGCCGGTCCTGCTGGCCGGTGGCTCGGGCATCGTGTTCTTCGCCCAGCGGCTGGCGCGCCGTGGCTTCAGCGCCCTGACTTCGGCCCAGCGGTTCGTGCTGCTGTGGGCGGTGGTGGCCGGCGTTGTCGTAGGGCTGGCCAGCCAGCGAGAGGCGGGGCAGACGCTGATCCTCATCGTGCCGCTGGCGCTGCTGGGCGGCCTGCTGGCGGAGGAGTATTTGCAGGCGCTGAACTGGGCCGCCTTGCGTCGCTGGTGGCCGGCAGTCGCCGTGGCGCTGGTTCTTCTGGCTTACGCCGCCCTCATGACCACCATCTGGGCGGAGAAGGGCGCGAGTGGGGCGGAGCGCTTCTACCTGGTGATGGCTCTGGGTGGCGCCATGACGGTGCTGGCCGGCTGCTACTCGATCATGGGACGCGACGCCTCCGTGATCGGAATAACGGTGGTGGCGGCTGTTGCGTTCGCCTTTCTCGCTCATACCGACCTCAGCCTCACCCGCGCCGATGGGGCGGCCGAGTTCGCCGTTGACGCCCGCACCACGGAGCGGATCGAGCAGTTCCGTGAGGTCGTGGACCAGTTCGTGGCGAGCCGCGCTGGGCCCGTTCTCATCGATCCCGCTCTGGCGGGGCCTCTCGCCTGGTACCTGCGTGATGTCACCGTTACCTTCGCCGAGCCCGAGGATGACGCCAGCGCGGTCGTCGTGCCGGTGGGGCGGGAGGTCGACGGCTTCACGACCGCGAGCGAGGTCTGGCGTCTGGGTGGGGGTTGGTACCCCACCGACCTGGACATTCTTCCCCTCTGGCGCTGGTTGGTCTTCCGCGAGGCGTACGGTAATCTGAATAGCATGCAGGAGGTGGAGGCGCAGATACTGGTGCCTACGCCGTGAGCGAGATCGCGGCGCCGCTGCCCGCAGCGCCCGTCGAGCGGCGCGCTCTAAGCCTCGAGCTGCGGCTGAGCTGGGAGCTTGTCGCTTACGCCTCGTTCATCGTCGTGGGGGCGGGCATGCGCTTCTGGGACCTGGGGTCGCGTGCCCTTCACCACGACGAGAGCCTGCACGGCTTCTACGCCTACTATATCTTCCTGGGCCGGGGCTACGAGCACAGCCCGCTTCTCCACGGGCCGTTCCAGTTCTTCGGGACGGCGCTGACGTTCTTCCTCAGCGGCGGCGCCAGCGACTACGCGGTGCGCATCCTGCCGGCGCTGTTCGGCGTGGCGCTGATCGTGCTGCCCTTCTTCTTCCGCGACCGGCTGGGCCGGGTGGGAGCGCTGCTCGCCTCGGGGCTTATCGCCCTCTCGCCCACGCTGCTGTACTTCAGCCGCTTCGCCCGCAACGACATCTACGTGGCTGTGTTCACTCTGGGCATCGTCGTCTGCCTCTGGCGCTACGTCGATGAGCGGAAGCCGTTGTTTCTGTATCTGGGCGCCGCCTTGCTGGGGCTGAGCTTCGCCACCAAAGAGAACACGTTCATCAACGTCGCCATGCTGCTCGTCTTCCTCAACCTGTGGCTGGCCGCCGGCCTGGCCCGGCAGAGCAGTCGCCGGCTGGGCCTGGGCCGGGTGTCGTCGTCGATGGCGTACCTGCTTCTGTACCTGCCCTGGGCCTGGGCGATCACCGCTCTGTGGCCCGTCATCGGAGGATTTCGCCGGCGGCTGGGCCTGCGGGAACGTCACCCCGCCGCCGATTTCCTCATCGTCCTGGGCACGCTGTCGTTGCCCCAGTTCGCCGCAGGCATCCAGCTGCCGCTGGAGTCGCTCGGCTACGAGCTGGACTCGCTGGGCCGGGAGCAGATGGTGGGCATAA
>JADFKX010000187.1 GCA_022564695.1 Chloroflexota bacterium
CGGTGATCGTGAGACACGATGATAACCGCCTTGTTCGTTTCCAGCGCCTTCTGGCGCAGCAGCTCCATCACGTCGTGGCCGCGTTTGGCGTCCAGGTTGGCGGTGGGCTCGTCAGCGAGCATCAGGGCCGGGTCCTTGGCTAAGGCGCGGGCGATCGCCACCCGCTGTTTCTCGCCATCGCTCAACTGTTTAGGTAGCGAGTTCAGCCGCTTGCCGAGGCCTAGGGTACTCAGCATCTCCCTCGCCCGCTCCTGCGGCGTTGCCCCGTTTAGCGCTCTCTGCGTGGTCACCAGCGATACGTTCTCCAGCGCCGTTAGCGCTTCCAGCAAGTTAAAACTCTGGTATATGAATGCCACCTTCTCACGGCGGATGGAAGCCAGGTCATTCTCGCCCATCCGGGTGATGTCGGTGTTGCAGACGCGTACCGTGCCGCGTGTGGGCCTGAGCAGGGCGCCGGCGATGGTGAGGAGGGTTGTCTTGCCGGAGCCGGAGGGCCCCATCACAAGGACGACCTCTCCAGCGTGGGCCTGCAGGCTGGCGTCATAGAGCGCCGTCACGGCTCTCTCGCCGGAGCCGTAGACCTTGGTGACCCCTTCCAGGCTGAGGATGGTTTCCGGTGTGTCCACAGCTGCTAGCCTTTGAATACCGTGACCGGGTCGATCTGTGCCAGGCGTCGTACCGGGATGAAGGCTGCGATGAGGGCCATGAGAAGGGTGGCTCCAGTTATGCCCAGGATGTCCTGCCAGCGGACGAAGACGACGAACTGCGGCACCAGTCCTTGTGCGAAGGGGGCGATGAGAATAATCAAGCCAGCGCCTAGTATGAAGCCGAAGGCGCTTGTCACCAGGCTCTGCTCAATCACTACTCGATACAGGTAACGGTTCGTAAATCCCTCCGCTTTAAGTATCCCATACTCCCGTGATTTCTCGACCGTAGCGGTGTAGATGGTGAGGCCGGCCACGGACAGGCCGACGACGAACGCCACGATAAGGACGACGATCAGCATGGGCAAGATGTTGCCCAGTATCCTCTGTCGAGTCTCGTCTGCGAACTCCTCACCGGTGAAGAGGACAACGCCGGAGGCGCTGGCTTCCAGCCTCGCTGCCAGCGCCTCAGCCTCGCTGGGGTCGTTAAGGGTGACGAGGAAGAACGTGCGCTGTGTTTTGGGGTCCAGCCGGAGGAACTCTACCGCCGTTTCCAGGGTAACGAAGCCCACCTGCGTGAACACGAAGTCGCCCCCGGATGACTTCCCGACCACCGTGAGCGACTCTGCGCCACGGAAAAGCCGGTCGCCGATCTCAACGCCGTAACGGTCACTGGTTACCTTGTCTATGACGATCTCACCCGGACCGGGCGGGCTCTTCCCCGCTACTATCGCCAGCGGTCCGCCCAGGCCGATGGCCGGGTCGTAGCCCACAAGCTGAACGTCGAAGTCGTCATCCGGGTCGTCGCCCGCCTTCACCATCCCCACCGGCCGCGCGATGATCGGGCTGACGGTGTCGGTCTCCGGCAGGAAACCGAGCTGGGTGCCAACCCCCTCCGGTAGCGCGGATGCCGCCTGTATGAAGTCCGTGGTCCCCTCCGCTGCCACCCACAGGTCGGCAGGCACCATCTCCACATACTCGCCTACCTTCTCGTCCCAACCGCGATAGAGGGAGAGCAGGATGCCGATCAAGAAGACGGACAAAGCGACGCCGCCGACTGAGATCGCCAGGCGGATCCGTTCGCTGAACAGGTTCTTCCGGGCAACGAGTAACATGGGGGACCTTTGGCGACTTTTAGTTTACTTGTCCCGTACGTAGGCCCGCAAGGTTACGGCGGAGGCCACGCGGGTTGACGGCGATTGCTCTGCGCTGTAGCGGGCGCGCTTGACGGGCGGCGGTAGCGCCCCATAGCCTCTTGTTGTAATCGCTATGAGAAAGCTCCCCCTGCTCATCCTCATCGCCGCCGCCGGTCTCGCCGTGGCCTCGGCCTGCGGGGACACAAGTACAGCCTCGGGCAGGCTGGCTTTCTACTTCGACCGCTTCGGCAACAGCGATATCTCCATCCGGGACGATCGTATCTCTGGCCGCAGTAACCTCACCAGCAGCCTCCCCTGGGCGGGTTTCCCCGTCTGGTCACCTGATTCCAGCCGAATCGCCTTCTACTCCCGCAGCAACCGCTTCCGCGACATCTACGTCGCCCAGGCCGACGGCTCGGGCGCCATCAACCTGACCGACAACCCCTCTGAGGATGCTCTGCCCGTCTGGTCGCCGGACGGTACTCGCATCGCCTTCTACTCCGATCGCGACGGCAACGGCGAGGTGTACGTCATGGAAGCGGATGGCTCCGGCCTCACTCGCCTCACCGATAACCCGGCGGTTGACTTCCCTTACGCCTGGTCACCCGATGGCACCCGTATCGCCTTCGGGTCTCTCCGCGACGGCAACCTTGAGATATACGTAATGCGGGCCGATGGCTCCAGCCTAAATCGTCTCACGGACAGCCCCGGCGACGACCTGAACCCCGCCTGGTCGCCCGATGGGACGCGCATCGTCTTCGAGTCCGAGCGAAACGGTAATGCGGACGTGTATATCATGAACGCTGACGGCTCCCACCCGGTCAACCTCACCGTGCGCCCTCTCCGGGACGGCTCTCCCAGCTGGTCGCCGGGAGGCGATCGCATCGCCTTCATCTCCCAGCGTGACGGCAACGCGGAGATATACATCTTGGACGTTACCTTCTCCTACCTTACCCGCATCACCGAAACCGCCCGTGATGATCTGCGGCCCTCCTGGTCGCCTGACGGCGGCCGCATCACCTTCTCCTCTAACCGCGACTTCAACAGTGAGATATATGTTGCGAACGCTGACGGCTCCGGGCAGACTCGCCTCACTGATGACCCCGCGCCCGACAGGGCCCCGACATGGTCGCCCGATGGCGTTCGCATCGCCTTTGAGTCCTACCGCGATGGCAAGAGCGATATCTACGTCATGAACGCCGACGGCTCGGGCCTGACCCGCATCACGGACAGCGACTTCTAGGCGAGCTCGACTGCCCGATAGTATCGTGGCCGCGCCGTTCCGCGGAGACCGCTCGTTAGTCCTCGTGTTGCGCCAGCCCTGGCGCCTCCGCCGCCAGCTCGCGATCCCGGGGTTCGTCTGGCTGGTGGTCAGGGAGAGGCTGCGCCGCTCACGGTGAGCGAGGGCAAGGCCTCGGAGCAGGGCGCGCATCATGCTCGCTATCGTCTCGCCGATGGCGGGAGAGCTGGTCAGGCCCGGCCACTGCTTGAATCTCCGCTGACGGTTCTCCGTCAGCAACTTCCGGAATCCGTATAAGCACTTCCTATTGGACACCAGCTGGTTTGCTTTCGCTCCCCAGAAGGCGGGAGGATATCGCCCAAGGGAAAGGAGCGATCAGTGCTGCGAGAGCCTGCGCTAAACGTAAGGGCAGACCGGGATCGGTAGCGAATCGATTGGGCGGATCGATCGTCGGCGCGGGGCCGACATTGTCCGACCCACTTGGGCCTGGCTGGCGAGACCGGATACGTGCATGAAACCGTCCCAAGGGTCCAGCATGACTCGGGTTGGTCCTGGTCACCCTGCGGCTCATCTGCCGTGACGCGGGGTTTCCGTGCTATCATCTGGCGCAAGGTCCTTATCCCATTATGGCGACATTGCGAGAGTTGCGGGAGAGAAACGCCCTAAGTCAGCGTGACCTGGCTCGCTTGGCTGGGATCTCAGTAAATACTGTTCTCGATCTCGAAAAGAGTCGGCGCCGACCCCGGCCCAGCACACGTAGGAAGCTCGCGAAGGCGCTCAATGTGGCGCCACACGAAATCGATTTTTCGCTCTAGCTAACGACAGCTAGATTCGCTCCCCATGCTGCTTGACATATAGCGCCTCCCT
>JADFKX010000188.1 GCA_022564695.1 Chloroflexota bacterium
AGCGCAGCTCGTTGAACTGAGCGTTGTCAGCGGCGTTGCCGGTGTGGAGGACGAAGTCGATCGCGCGATTGGTCAGAGGGCTGCGGTTGACACGATTGGCCTGGCGGATCAGGGAGGCGGCCACCTGCAGGGTGAGGGCCTCCTGAGGGCGGAAGGCGGACGTCGAGAGTGGCGTGGGGCAGGAGTCCTGCCACTCACCCCGCAAGGGCGACTCTTCATCCAGGAGCTGCAGGTCCGCGAAGTGGTGGAAAACCACCAGGGAGCGGCGCCGCTCCTCGCGACCGACCTGCGCTTCGGCCAGCTCTGTGCGTACCTCGTAAGGCTCCCCGGGCCCCAGGCCCAGCACGCCGTCCTCGTCGAGAGCGATGGTGCGGTCGAGGGTGGTGAGGAACTCGTTATCGCCGCCGCCGCAGCCCAAGACCCAGGCCAGAGCCGCACCCACGCCTAAGAAGCCAGCGCCGCGGAGAAGGCGGCGTCGGCCGATAGGCTGCGTCCATCTGACTACCAGGGTTCCCTTCCGCCTCCCACATGCGCCGGTGTCGTCGGCATTCTCGCCGCTGAGCACGTCAATGTCAAGGATAGGCCCCCCTTGGCCTGCGAGCAGCTTGACAGAGCCCGAAGTACCGAGCTAGATTAGCCAAGCGAGAAAGGAGAGCCCCATGCCCGTCCTTGTAGACTTCATCCGCTCCAGCCTGCGCCAGCTCCACAGCACCTACAACGATGCCATCGCCGACCTCTCAGAAGAGCAGCTGCATTGGCGCGCCAACGAACATGGCTGCCCCGTCGCCTTCATCCTCTGGCACTACTACCGCACGCAGGATAACGTCATCCAGTTCGTGATCCAGCGCAAACCAACCGTATGGCTGGAGGAGGGATGGGACAAGAAGTTCGGACTGGACCGCATCGCTCAGGGGACAGGGATGAGCCAGGAGGACGCCCAGGCCCTGCGGATCAACTCCAAAGACGACTTCCTGACCTACATGGACGCTGTAGCCAAAGCTACCGACAAGTACCTGGCCGGCCTGGACGATCAGGCGCTGGAACAGCGTACTACCGTCAAACCCGTGGGCGAGATGCCTGTCAGCAACGCAATCGGCACGATGTGCCTTACCCACGGCTTTACCCACCTGGGTGAGATCCAGCACCTACGCGGCCTTATGGGTCTACGTGGCATGCAGATATAGGTTTACGCTTTACAGGCGTCTCCTGGGCATCCTAGCGCGCCTGACGGGCCGTCAGCGCTGCCCCCGAACTCCTCTTCACCACCTCTTAACCTAAACCCTCGCGATATCTGACCACACCCCGGATAGGACATCCTGCCGCGCCCGCGCCGCTGGCTGATCGAGGAGATGGAGGCGAGCTTCCAGGCGGCTCTCATTTGGGAGCTGGGGGGGACACGTTCACGCTACCCGAAACCGGCCGTCAGCCCATGAGCACACCCCCACCGTTTCCGATTGGTCACACCTGAGAAGATATGTCGCGGGCGTTGGCGATTAGATGCGAGTATCATGAGTTCCTCTCGTTCGTTGGCATGGAGGTCTATCGACCAGGTCCCAGGATGCCACGCCAAGTGCCTTGGCCAACCTCCTCAGAGTCGGGGGCGCAGCTGTACATGAACGTTATCTATTCGAACAATGGTGGCCCTCTGAATCAGCCTAGCCGCGGAATTTCAGCCGCAAAGGGGATCATGCTCTCTTCAACGTCCTATCGGGAGGTGGCCAGCAGGTTCACCCCGGCCAGAGTGCCCCTTGCCGCCTCATAGAGGCGGTGGTCGGCGGTCCAGAAGGGGCAATCCAGCTCCCGCGCCAGGGCGAGGTAATGGGCGTCGTAGGCGGTGGGCTGGTCGAGCTGGGTTGCAAGCTCCCATGCCGTCTGGTGGAGATGGGGTGGCGAAATGATAGATACGTTGAGGCTCAGTAGCGCCTCTAAGGCCTCGCTCGATTCATCGAGGGTTAGCCTTCCTCGATGGGCTCGGTTTCTCAGTACGGACGTCACTTCGTACCAGAGGAGTGGAGGCGCCACGACTTCCGTCCCTTGCCGAGCCCAATGTTCCCACCGCTCCTGAGCGCGCTTGCTATCTTCCTCCAGCACAGCCAGCTTCAGCACCAGGTTGCTATCAACGCAGACCCGTGAGCCGGTCAAGGCGCGTCTTCCTTACTTCATCTACCTCTCGGGCGGAGTCGAACGCCTCGCCAGTACGAGCGGCGATGCGCTCACGCAGGGAGCGAAGTCGCTTCAAGGCTTCTTCCTGGCCGATTGGTGAGCGTTTCAGCCTCTCGAGGTCCTCATAATCGGCGTAGCTCACCACGGCGGCCTGAGGCTTTCCCCGAAACTGCAGGAGAAATCGCTCCCCCCCGTAGGCCGCACGTTTGACCAGTTCACCTAGCCTCTGCTTGGCCTCCGTAATAGAGATGCGGTTCGTGCTCACTGCAAGACCCCCATTTCCTTAGCGACCTTTCCGACCATTAAGACCATTATAGTCACTTACTGGCCCATATAGCAAGCGCTGAGCTGGCTGACGGTATCCGCCACCTCTGGGAGCTGGGGGGACGCGTTGGCCATCCCACCAGGCCCGCCCGCGGCCGCGACAAGCGGGCATAGCCTGAACATGGTGGAAACCGCCTAGTAGCCCATCCCAAGGGTCTAGCATGACTCGAGTTGATTGGTCGCCCTGCGGCTCAGCTGCCGTGGTGCGGGACTTCCATGCTATCATCTTGCGTAACTTCCTTTTCGCATCATGGCCACACTCCGAGAGCTACGGGAGAGAAACGCCCTAAGTCAGCGGGACCTGGCTCGCTTGGCTGGGGTCGCAGAAAACACAGTCCTCGATGTGGAAAAGGGCCGCCGCCGGCCCCGACCGAGCACGCGTAGAAAGCTCGCGAAGGCGCTGGATGTGCTGCCGCGTAACATCGATTTCTAAGCCTAGTCGGCTATAGCCAGACCTCTCTTCCCATCAATGCTTGACATATCGCCACACAGTATCTATAATTGAGGTATTAGAGCGGTGCTATTGAGGCCTTACTGCGGCACCCATAGCCTGCGTAAGCCGAATAGAACAACGCATGGAATCTTGCGAGATATGCCAGAAGACACGGGATCTTGACCGCCACCACGTCACGCCCCGAGGCATGGGTGGTAGCAAGGACCCAGCCGTGCTAGGAGAGGACAACCTCATCACCCTGTGCCGGACGTGCCACCGGAACTTCCACGAGGGCGGCTGGGTTCTCGAGCGGTCGCCACATCTGCTGCGGGTCGTGGACGGACGAAGCGGCGACGAAATCATGCGCAGACACTGCCTCCAAGACTTCGATCCCGCTGCCTTTCTTGATCTCCTGAATCGCCTGGATGCCTCCCTGGATCAAGCCGTCCACCTAGTGCGGTATCTTGATGACGACCAGTTAGTGGAGGCCTTTCGGGGCGCCCGTTCCCTGGGTAAACGAGCCTGGCTCTTGGAGGCGGCGATACTCTACGAGGCCCAGCGTAGGAGCGTATACGGTGATCGGGCCCTGGAGGGCATCGCCCGGCGATTCGAGATCAGCCTGCGTCTGGCCCAGAAGTACGCCCTAGTCTGGCGCCTGTTCTTCGCCAGGAACGGTCAGAACAGTGAGCATGAGGGGGCCAGCCCCGAACCCATCGAACCAGAAGGCGTCAACGTTGACGCTTTCTCCCTCGAGGAGCCCAGCTGGTATGTCGTAGCCGCCACCGAGTCATCGGATCCGCAGCGATGGTTGGCCTACGCCCAGGACAAGAAGGCTGAGAGCCCAAGATACTCCATCAGCGACTTCCGTGGGGACATCCAGCGGGCGGGCGGCGCGACCATCCGGGTGCTGGAGGAGACGACGGCCCCAGCCCCAGATCCAGCACCCCGCATCCCCTGGG
>JADFKX010000189.1 GCA_022564695.1 Chloroflexota bacterium
TAGCCCCACTGGACGTTGAGGCCAATGGTGAAGATGGCGAAGATGGCCACGAACGTACCGAAGAAGGCCAGAAAACTGATGGTACCGTCGACATTCCAACCGGAGCGTTCGGCGGGCATAAGGACGATGGCCGCGGTGATGGCCAGAAAGGCGAGAGGGGTTATGAGCCGGTCGAGTTTCATCAGGTCTTCGCCCCGAACAGGCCGCGCGGACGCAACAACAGGATCAGGATGAGGATGATGAAAGCGACGGAGAACTTGTAGCCGGGGCTAATATCGATCAAGTCCTGAGCGACGGTCACCTCCTGGGTAATGCCGATGATCATACCGCCCACGAAGGCACCCTGGGGGCTGCCGATGCCGCCGAGGATGGTGGCGGCGAACAGGGGGAGAAGAAGGGCAAACCCCAGCTCCGGCTTGAGCTGGGCTTGAAGCGCCAGCAGCACGCCGGCCACCGCCACCAGACCGCCCCCGATCACCCATGTCCAGGTCACTATCTGGTCAGTGTTGATCCCTGAGACCTGGGCTAGATCTGCGTTGTCGGACATGGCGCGCATCGCCTTGCCCAACTTGGTGCGGTAGAGAAGGAGGTACAGCAGGGCGGCAAGGACGAGGGCAGCGAAGAAGATGAATATCTGATCGGTGACGACGCGGACGTCGAAGGGGAGATCGGTGGTGGGGCGGATGCCGGGGGCGTAGAAGCGAGGAGACGAGGCCCAGAAGATCAACATCACGCTGCGCATGGCGATGGCGATGCCGAGAGAGGCGATTGCGAATATGACGATGCCGCTGCGGCGCCGCCTCAGGGGCCGGTAAACGAGGCGGTCCAGAACGACAAAGATCAGCGCCATAGCCGCTGCCGCCACCAGGGCTGCCAACAGCAGGCCGTAGCCGAAGGAGAAGTCGCCTTCGCCCGGCCAGGGGATGCTGCTGGTGGCGCCCGGCAGATCGTTCAGGCTCCAGGGCAGCTCTACATCAGTGCGCTCTCCAACAACCTTCCCCGTGAGGGCGAAGAAGGCCACGTAGGCGGCGAGCATCATGGAGTCGCCGTGGGCAAAGTGAGCGAACTTCAGGATGCCGTAGATGAGGGTGAGGCCGATGGCGCCCAGGGCGATGATGCTGCCGGTGACCACGCCCACGGCGAAGGCGTCTGTCTCCGCGAGGATGGCCCAGGTACCTAAGACGAGGAAAAAGAGCCACATGGCGACCAGAATGAGCTGGTCGCCGACGGCACGAGAGCGGTCGAGGGCTGTCGCTATGGCGTCCGTGAGCCGACCTGCGAAGACAGACATAGGTATCAGGCGCCCAGGTAGAGCTTGCCCACTTCTTCGCTCTCCAGCATGCTCTTCGCTTCTCCCTCGAACCGGTTCTGGCCCATCGCCAGCACGTAGGCGCGACTGGCGAAGCTCAGAGCCTCTTTAGCGTTCTGCTCCACCAGGAGGATAGCGGTGCCGCCCCGGTTGATATCGCCTATCTTCTCGAAGATGGAGTCCACCATCTTGGGCGAGAGGCTGGCGGACGGTTCGTCCAGGAGGAGAACCTTGGGGTCTAGCATGAGGGCGCGGGCGAGGGCGAGCATCTGGCGCTGGCCACCGGAGAGCCTGCCGGCGCGTTCACTGCGGCGGGAGGCGATGTCTGGAAACAGGCCGTAGACGCGCTCCAGCCTGTCGCGGAGGCCGTCGCGGCGGACGTATGCGCCCATCTCAAGGTTCTCGTTAATGGTGAGGCTGGGGAAGACGTTCTCGGTCTGGGGCACGTAGGACATGCCGCTCTGGACAATCTTGTTCGGGGCCATGTTAGTGACGTCTCGCTCAGCCAGATGGACGCTGCCGTTTTGAACGGAGACTAGCCCAAAGATCGCCTTCAGCAGCGTGGATTTTCCGGCGCCGTTGGGGCCGATGATGGCCACGATCTCTGCCTCGCTGACGGTTATGGAGACACCGTGGAGGATCTCCACCTCACCGTAGCCGGCGACGACGTCCTGGACCCGGAGGACGGCCGTCATCGATACTGCCCTCCCAGGTACGCGTCCAGCACACGCTCATCCTGCTTGATCTCCTCAGGGGAGCCTTCCGCGAGGAGTTCCCCCTGGCTCATGACTATGACTGGATTGCAGAGCCGTGTGATCAGGTCCATGTCATGCTCGATGACGAGGAAGGTGATTCCGAGATCGCGGCAGAGGGTTTCGATGTTGTCCACAAGCTTGCGCATGAGGACGCGGTTGACGCCCGCACCGGGCTCGTCCAGGAGGATCATTGCGGGATCCGTCATGAGGGTGCGGGCCAGCTCCAGCAGCTTCTTCTGGCCGCCGGATAGGTTTGCGGCGTACTCATCGCGCAGGTGGACGAGGTCAACGAACTCCAGAACTCCCAGCGCTTTCTCGTATATCACCCGCTCCTGGCGGGCGACGCGGAAGCCGAACAGCAAGGGGTTCCATATCTGCTCGCCTACCTGGTTAGGAGGCACAAGCATGAGGTTCTCCAGCACGGTCATCGTCTTCAGCTCACGGGGGATCTGGAAGGTGCGTACGATGCCGCGATGGAATATGCGGTGTGGGGGCAGACCATCGATACGCTCACCCTGGAACAGGATATGGCCGGAGGTGGGCTTGAGGAAGCCTGTGATGAGGTTGAACAGTGTGGTCTTGCCAGCGCCGTTGGGGCCGATGAGGCCGGTTATGGTGCGGCCCTTCACGGTTAGGCTGCAGCCGTTGACGGCGCGGACGCCATCGAAGGACTTAACAACGCTATCGACCTCAAGTATGGGAGCAGAATCTTCCATATCTACACTCAGAGGCGCCCTTCCCTGCCCTCAGCAAGGCGAATCCAGTATAGAGGAGAATGTGTTGAGAGCGCCAACGATTGCCCGGCCCCTACCGCAGCCAGCGCCCCTTAGCGTATGAGCCGTCCGGCGCGAGTTGGCGGCTGACGGCCGGCGGGGACGCCCAGATAGGGCGTTCCGCTAGCGAACGGTTGGCAGATGCGTAGCGCTGTCAGCAAGAAAAGCCGCACGCGGGCGGTCATTTCGCATCTAGAAACTGGCGCCCCCGGCAGGACTTGAACCCACAACCTCCTGGTCCGAAGCCAGGCGCTCTATCCAATTGAGCTACGAGGGCGAGGCCGACCTGCCTACCGCCTGGCAGGCGGGTTCAGTGTAGCACCGCGCCCGCGAGGGCGGCAATCGAGGACGGCGTCACCTGCATTAGATGCTATTAGTGCGAGGGAGAATGAAGGTACGTAATCATGCGACGATGGCTATCATGGCGCTTCAGGCCCGCGCCCTGGCGTTTCCGGCGCAGATGCGCGAGTGCGTAAGGGCCGTGGCCTAGCCCTCCTCATCTTTGTCGGCCTCTACTACCTTGAGTGGATAGAGCGTCTGCATGAACCGCTTGGTCACCTGAAGCGCAAGGGAGGCGTCTAGCTGCTCCACCTTCCGGAGTTCAGGGTCGAGGGGATGGGCACCAGAGTTCCCGAAAAATCCTATGGCCGTAGCAGTCTGGTAGAGACGCTCATCTAAGACATTGGCGTTTCGCGCAGCATCGATCATCTTGGCAAGCGGTTCATCGGTGACGCCACGCTCCAGTAGAACTGCCTGGACGCACCGACGGCACATGACGACACATGACTTGAAACAATTTTGGGCTAGATCGACTGCGGCCTCCGCCAAGTCCATCACTATATCGGCGGGCACCTCATGATTGAGTACATCTCGTATCGGCTCGTAGATATCTCGCTGCTGGCTCGCCGTTACGATAGCGCCATGCTGGATGACGACCGCTTGCTGCTGCTTGCACTCTGTACAGGTGACTTGTCCTTGGTAGTTGGCATAGGTTTCTTCCTCAAGATAGATTCCTTCGCCGCAAGCTA
>JADFKX010000190.1 GCA_022564695.1 Chloroflexota bacterium
GTCGGCGGCGGCATCGGCGCGCTACAGGGGCAAGTGTGGCGCATAGGGCTGATGGGCTACAACGCCACCGCCCAGAACGTGCTCGGCCTCCTCTACGCCCTGGAGACAGAGCTGTCCCGCCAGGGCTTTAAGGTCGACTCGGGTGCTGGGGTGGCCGCGGCCGTACAGTCGCTGAATGCCGCCTCGTAGGCCGGGGCGCGGCGGGCCGCTGCTCGCCTTGCTGGCCGCGATAGCGCTCATCGCTGCCTGCGGCGGAACCTCGGGCTTCGTGCCCGGCCCGCCCCTGGACGTGGAGCTGGAAGCGCCTGCCATCCCGCCGGACCCGACCCCAGACGACGGGATATCCCTTCCACCCGGCTTCCTCGCCTACGAGTTCGCCGATGGGCTCGACCAGCCCACCTCCCTCGCCTTCGACCCGTTCGGCCGTCTGTTCGTCGCCGAGCTTAGAGGCAAGGTCAAGGTAATCGAGGACCGGGACGGCGACGGCCTCGGCGACAGCCCCCTGACGTTCTGGAGCGACCCCGCCGAGCGGTTCACCCTGGGGCTGGCGGTAGCTCCCGACGGCAGCGTCTACATCTCCATCGAAGGGGATGTGATCGTCCTTCGGGACAGCGACGGCGACGGTAGCGCCGACGAGGAGCACGTGATCATCAGCGGCCTTCCTCATCGCGTTCACCAGAACAATGGCCTCGCCTTCGGCCCGGACGGCAAACTCTACATCGCCAACGGCTCTACCTGCAACCTCTGCCACGAGGAGGACGAGCGCAGCGCCGCCATCCTGCGCTCCAACCTGGACGGCAGCGACCTGGAGGTTTACGCCCGCGGCCTGCGCAACCCCTACGACCTGGCGTTCGATAGGGAGGGAGGCCTATGGGCAACGGCCAACGAGCACGACTTCTACGAGCCGGCCGAGGACGGGCTGACGCTGCTTCGAGACCCGCCGGACGAGCTGAACTACATCGTGGAGGGAGGCAACTACGGTTGGCCGGAGTGCGCCGGCCGCGATCTGGAGATGGCGGACGACGGCTGCCGGGGCAAGCTGGCGCCCGTGGCCGAGATGGCGCCCCACTCCTCCACGGACGGCCTCGCCTACTACGATGGCGGTCACTTTCCGGCGGAGTACAGGGGTGACTTCTTCGCGGCCCAGTACGGCAACGATGAGCGCTCGCAGACGCCGGCGGGACGGGAGATCGTCCGCATCCAGGTCGCCCCCAGCCAGGGATCCGTGCCCCAGAGCGCGACCGTCACGCGCTTCGCAGCCGGCTTGCGTAGGCCGCTGGACGTGACCGTGGATGCTCTGGGCACACTCTACGTCTCTGATTTCGAATCAGGGAAAATATATCGCATCGTCTGGCTGGGGCCGTAGCACCGGCGGCGCGCACTTTGTGCGGCCTTGTCTGGTGAGCGCCCGTAAGATAGAATCGCGGACGCAAGGACGCTATGAAGGAGGGAAACATGGCTACAAAGGAAGAGATCATTGTCGGTCTGGAGATGACCATATCCGAGGCGAAGCGGACAACGTCCCTCTTCGCAGAGGGCGAATGGGACTCCAAACGGGCAGCGGGGTGGACACCCAAGGAGATCTACTCCCACTTGGCATCCGTCGCCGCCATCATACCTAACTGGTCCCAAAGTATCATGAGTCTGCCAGAGGGAGCAGACCTAGCACAGGGTATGGATGTAGACCGATTGACCCAGATGAACGCTCAGTCCGTGGCAGCGATGGCGTCGATGACCCCTGAGCAAGTCATGAAGACCCTCGAGGCAAACTACCGCAAGCTCATCGACTATGTGAAGTCGGCACCCGACGAACAACTGAACGCGAAGCGACGCTTCTTCTCGGAGGTGGTTCCGGTCTCAGACATCCTGGCCAGCTCCACCGTGCTGCATGGCCTCCACCACGTATACGAGGCCTACAGCCGCCTCGGCGCGCCCGCCTGACCGCTATCCATCCGCAGCCATCCGCGGCACCGTCAGCTGGCCGTAAGGCAGCACCAGGATACTGGGCTCGCCACCGTTCTCCCGTCGGTAACGCTTGCGCAGGTCGTTCACCGTCCGGGACACGCTCTTGCAAGGGATCATGTGAGATTTACTGACCAGCGCCGGCTTCATGCTGGAGTACAGATAGCTCTCCACCTTCACCATCGCCATCGCCCCAACCTGGACGCCCCACTGATCGTGATGACGGAAGCGCTTGTCCTCGATCATCTCCAATAACGCCCGCGGATTTGTCCTCTCCTCCAGCAACTCCTGGAAGTGGACGAGGCCCAGACCCTCGGCGCACTCCGCCGCCAGCACCACCGCTCCGCCCTGGCGCACGCCCTGCGCCGCCACCGATAACCCCTTGAACGACTGGTACAGGCTGGTGTCGGACGGGTAGCCCAGGCTGCTCGCCACAGCGATGTCGAACTCATGCGGAATCGCCCGCACGTATGCCTTCTCCGCGAAGGCGATCCCCGCGTCGTGCGCCTTCACCAGCTCCCCGGCGAACACGCCTGTGATCGCCTTGTTTTGGTCTAGCGTCACGTTGAGGATGAACGTGGGATCCGTCTCCAGCGCCACCTCCCGCATCTCCTCGAAGATCAGGTTACCCTCCACGCTGCACCACGTCGACTTGGGATTGCCGACCATGGGCCCGCTGTGATTGGAGATCACCGCCTCCGCTCCGGCGATACCCGGCAGCACCGCCTTACCGCCCCCGGAGTAGCCCGCGAAGATGTGCGGCTCCACAAAGCCGGTCAGGATCTTCACCGTCGCCTGCATGTAGTGGCGGTTTACGCTGATGCGGGCCCCCCTCTTGTTGGTCATGACGTAGCTGAGCTGGCCTTCGTCCTCCGGGTCGTGCTGGACGATTCGGAAGCTCTCCACCACGTCTCGGCCAAGCATCGATACCAGCTCGTCGGGCGTATTCATACGGTGCATGCCCAGAGCGTTAATCAGCGTGATGGACTGCTGGTCGATGCCCGCCTCGGCCAGCTCCTCGAGCAGGGCCGGAATCAGGATATGGTTGGGCGCCGGCCTGGTGACATCGGAGAACACTATGGCCACAGCGTCGCCCGGCATCACCCGCTCTTGCAGCGCCACGCACCCCATCGGTTTGCTCAAAGCTTCGCGGATAGCGGCCGCAGGGTCCACCAGGGCTGGCATCGGCGCCGGCAGGAGGACATGGGCATGGTCCGGCAACTCCACACGCAGGCCTGCCCTGCCGTATGCTAGATCGATTCTCATTAGTGCTCCGCTAACGGCGGATGCTACATGCGGTCCACGTTGGCTGTCAAGACGTACCGTATACAATGGCGGCATGGCGCAGGCTCATCTGGGGGAAAAGCGGGCGCTCATCCTGGGCGCGGAGACCGCCGCCGGGCGCGTCCTCGCCACCGCCCTGGCCGCCGCCGGCGCCCACACCGCCATCGTCGCCGCCACAGCCGACGCCACGGTTGCATTCGAAGTGCAACGCCTCTCCCACCGCATAGGCGCGGCCTCCCAGGCGATCGACGCTACCAACGAGATGGCGGTGCGAGTGATGATTCGCCAAATATCGAAGAGGCTGGGCGGCCTGGACCTGCTGCTCTTCTGCGCAGACCTGGGCGATGGCACCGCAGACGCCCTGTCCCTGGCCTCCCGCTTCGCCGCGCGGGAGATCACCCGCACCGGCGAAGGCACAATCGTGATCGCCCTGCCGAAAGAGACGGCCGCGGACATCCCCGCGCTCGCCGCGGCGTACGAGCCGCAGGGCGTCCACGTCCTCGCCCTCGATCTGCCACCGCAGCCGGACGAAGCCTGGGCCCTAGAGGTCCTGGAACTGCTGCCTTGAACCTGCAACCGCCAA
>JADFKX010000191.1 GCA_022564695.1 Chloroflexota bacterium
CCCCCGCCTCAGGCTTTATCGGCGCCTGGCCGGGCACTGACGGCTACCTGGACTCCTTCCCCGCCATCCTTATCGGCCTAGGTGCCGGCCTGTTCACCTACTTCGCCGTTCAGCTCCGCATAAAGCTGGGCATGGACGACTCCTTGGACGTCTGGGGCGTCCACGGCGTCGGCGGCACCTGGGGCGCCTTCGCCACCGGTATCTTCGCCGTCGCCGCCGTTGGAGGTGGAGCTGGCCTCATCGATGGCAACGCCGGTCAGTTGGCCCGCCAGCTCACCGGCATCGGCGCCGTCACCGTTTACTCCTTCGTGGTCACCGCCATCATCCTTCTCGTGCTTGATAGAGTGATGGGGTTGCGTGTAACAGAAGAGGAGGAAAGGCTGGGCCTGGACGCCTCCCAGCACGGCGAGCGGGGCTACGTCTTAGAAGAGGCAGGCGCGGTACCAGCCGCACCCCCGGCCAGCCCGCCGCCCCCACCGCCAACGCAAGCTAAGGATCAATAAGGAGCGAAGGTGATATGCAGAAAATCGAAGCGATCATCCGACCCGAAAAGCTGGATCCCGTCAAGAACGCCCTCGCCGACGCCGGCGTCTCCGGCCTCAACATCGTCCACGTGACCGGCCGCGGCGTCCAGAAGGGCATCGTCCACATGGGACGCGGCGGAGAGACGTATGAGGTGGACATGCTGCCCAAAGTCAAGATCGAAGTCGTCGTACCGGACGCCCAAGTCGACAAGCTCGTCAACACCATCTGCGATGCGGCCCACACCGGCAGCATCGGGGACGGCAAGATCTTCGTCATCCCCGTCACCGACGCCATCCGCGTCCGCACCCGCGAAAGGGGAGACGCAGCCCTCTGAAATCAGAGCGTAACGCACCCGTAACAACAACTAGCGGCGCCTGTCCCCGCCAACACCTATAATCCTAATCAGCCCAACGTAAGGAGGAACCAACACTTGACCCCAGCGGACGTCCAACAGGTTACCGACCTGATCAAAAAGAACAACATCCAGATCATAGACCTGAAGTTCAATGACCTTCCTGGTCTCTGGCAACACTTCTCCATCCCGCCCACTGGGATCACGGAGATAGCTGACCATGCCACCAGCATCTGGGTAGAAGGCCTCGGCTTCGATGGCTCAAGCATCCGCGGCTTCCAGAAGATCCAGGAATCGGACATGATCCTCATTCCGGACCCCACCACCGCCCGCGTAGATCCCGCCTGCTCCATACCCACCCTCTCCCTCACCTGCGACATCTTCGATCCCCTCACCAAGGAGCCCTACAGCCGCGACCCCCGCTACATAGCCAAGAAGGCGGAGGAGCACCTGCGCTCCACCGGCATCGCCGACACCTCCTACTGGGGCCCCGAGCTGGAGTTCTTCATCTTCGACGACATCCGCTTCGACCAGACCGAGAACTGCGCCTACTACTACGTTGACTCCGTCGAGGGCGAGTGGAACAGCGGCCGCGAGGAGAACCCCAACCTGGGCTACAAGCCCCGCTTCAAGGAAGGCTACTTCCCCGTACCACCGCATGACTCCCTCCAGGACATCCGCAGCGAGATGATCCTAGAGATGATAAAGGTCGGCATTCCCATCGAGGTCCACCACCACGAGGTCGCCACCGCCGGCCAGGGCGAGATCGACATGGTTTACGATACCCTGCTGACCATGGCCGACAACGTCATGTGGTACAAGTACATCGTCAAGAACGTCGCCCGCAAGCACAACATGGTCGCCACTTTCATGCCCAAACCGCTGTTCGGGGACAACGGCTCCGGCATGCACGTCCACTCGTCATTGTGGAAGAACGGCACCAACATCTTCTACGACGCCAATGATAAATATGCCCTCATCAGTGACACCGCCCGCTACTACATCGGCGGCCTGCTCAAGCACGCCGATGCCCTCATGGCATTCTGCGCCCCCACCACCAACTCCTACAAGCGCCTCGTCCCCGGCTACGAGGCCCCCGTCAACCTCGTCTACTCCGCCCGCAACCGCTCCGCCGCCTGTCGCATCCCCGTCTACACTGACAACCCCAAATCCAAGCGCGTCGAGTTCCGCCCACCCGACCCCGCCGCCAACGCCTACCTCGCCTTCCCGGCCATGCTTCTCGCCGGCCTGGATGGCATCGAGAACAAGATCGACCCCGGTGCGCCCCTCGATAAGAATACCTACGACCTCTCTCCCGAAGAACAAGCCTCTCTCAAGACCGTCCCCGACTCCCTAGAGAAAGCGATTGAGGCCCTCGAACGGGATCACGACTTCCTCACCAGGAGCGGCGTCTTCACCAGCGACGTCATCGAAGTCTGGATCGACTACAAGCGCGAGGCCGAGATAGACCCTGTGCGCCTCCGGCCGCACCCCTGGGAGTTCTACCTCTACTTCGACGTCTAGCCGCGGCCCCCAACCACTCAGACAAGAGCCCGGCGGCCCACCAGCGCCGGGCCTTGTCTTTAGCGGGTAGTAACGGCCTTGCAATCCGCCTGTCATCCCCGGCGCAAGGGCCACAAGGAGAGACGCCCATGACACCGCCCACGGACAACGGACGCGAAAGTAAGGACTACGTACTCCAGATCGCCAAGGAGCACGATGTCAAGTTCATCCGCCTCTGGTTCACGGACATCCTCGGCTCCCTGAAGAGCGTCGCCATCACCGTCGAGGAGCTGCCGGAGGCCCTGGACGAAGGCATCGGCTTCGACGGCTCCTCCATCGAGGGGTTCGCCCGCATCGACGAGTCGGACATGATCATCATGCCGGATCCCACCACCTTCGCCCTCCTCCCCTGGCGGCCTCAGGAGCGCTCCGTGGCCCGCATGTTCTGCGACGTCCTCCACCCCGACGGCACCCCCTTCGAGGGCGACCCCCGCTACGTCTTGCGCCGCAACCTCAAGCACGCCGCTGACCTCGGCTTCACCTTCTACGTTGGGCCCGAACTCGAATACTTCTACTTCGCCCGCTCCGACGGCACAGAGCTCCTGGACCAGGGCGGCTACTTCGACCTCACACCCCTGGACGCCGCCACCGACCTCCGCCGCGAAACCGTCCTCACCCTGGAACAGCTCGGCATCATGGTCGAGGCCTCCCACCACGAGGTCGCCCCCTCCCAGCACGAGATCGACCTCCGCTACACCGACGCCCTCACCATGGCCGACAACACCATGACCTACCGCCTGACCGTAAAAGAAGTGGCGATGAAGAACGGCGTCTACGCCACCTTCATGCCCAAACCCCTGGCGGACCAGAACGGCTCCGGCATGCACGTCCACCAGTCCCTGTTCAAAGGGGAACGCAACGCCTTCTTCGACAAGGCAGACCCCTACCACCTCTCCGCCCTCGCCAAAAGCTACATCGCTGGCCTCCTCCGCCACGCCTGCGAGATCACCCTCGTCTCCAACCAGTGGGTCAACTCCTACAAGCGTCTCGTGCCCGGCTTCGAGGCCCCCGTCTACCTCTCCTGGGCCCGTCGCAACCGCTCAGACCTCATCCGCGTCCCGGAGTACAAGCCCGGCAAGGAGAACGCCACCCGCATCGAGTACCGCGCCGCCGACCCCGCCTGCAACCCCTACCTCGTCTTCGCCACCATGCTCGCCGCCGGCCTCGAAGGCATCGCCAAGGAGTACCCCTGCCCGGAGCCCGTCGAGGGCAACGTGTTCGAGATGAGCGAGGAGGAGCAGCGAAAGCGCAACATCGCCCACCTCCCCGGCAGCCTCTGGGAGGCGATAGAGATCGCCGAAGGGAGCGAGCTCCTACGCCGCTGCCTCGGCGACCACCTGTTCGATAGCCTCCTCACCAACAAGAAGATCGAGTGGTCAGACTACCGC
>JADFKX010000192.1 GCA_022564695.1 Chloroflexota bacterium
CATCTCCTTCATGGAAACCCTCACCAGGCCCGAACCGCCGAGGCCGGCTGGGATGTCACGGAATAGCTGGTTCACCAGCTCCTTCAGGCGCGGCCGTACCTCATCCTCCCTCAGGCTGGTGCGCAGGACGCGCGTGCCGCAGTTGATGTCGAAGCCGACGCCGCCAGGGGAGATGACGCCGTCCTCCACCCGCATCGCCGCCACTCCGCCGATTGGGAATCCGTAGCCCCAGTGGATGTCCGGCATAGCCATGGAATAGTTGACGATGCCGGGCAGGAAGGCGACGTTTGCCACCTGCTCCAGCGCCTGGTCCAGGCCGATCACCCCCAGCATCTCTTCGGACGCGAACACGAGGCCCGGCACCCGCATCCCCGGCTTGTACGATTTGGGGAGCAGCCAGCGCTGGTCGTCTATCTTCTCTAGCGTCTCTCTCCACTTAACGGCCATCGCCTATCACCTCGTTGGTCAGGGCGCTATATATCGAACAGCACCTGCGCCCGGTAGTCGTCCTCCTCCTGGGCCACCTCCAGCATATGACGCGTCACCGCCTTCACACCGAAGTGCAGCCGGTGGCGCTCAGCGTCTATCCGCTCGCCGAACGCCCGCGCCCGCAGGCGCGTCTCGCTAACCTCCTCCACGACGAACCGCGAGAACAGCAGCTCCTCCGCGTCCAGGTAGTACAGCAGCTCCGTAAGCCAGCGCACCATCAGCCCCTCGTGGTCCCGCGCCTCGACCTCGATTTGACGCTCCTCCGTTTGGCGCACGTCTTCCAACTCCGCCATGATGGCGAACATGCCGGTGGCGGCGTTGGCGAACAGCTCAACCAGGCTGCCCCCATGCGCCACGATACCCACATCAGCGGTGTGCTCCAGGATCTCGAACGGAGGGTGTGGCATGAAGGGGCCTTCCCGCACCATTATAACCACTCCTTCGGCGGCTCACTTGCAACGATATCTCATCAGCCCCGTCTTTACTTATGAGCCACACGCGGCCAGCGTGAAGCTCATTGAGAAAACGCCATAACACTTTACTAATTCCGTTAACCTTTCCCTCTAGGGGGCGTTTTACTCAGCAAGTTCAACAGACTATTAGAGGGGCGACCTCCTTCTGGTCTCGCTCAAAAGAGCGAGATAGCGCGAAAGGCAGCCTGGGGCGGGCTGCCTTTTGCATTGTAGTGGCTTGGCCCTCCCGCGGAATCCGGTGGCGAGCCGGGCGCGTATCGTATAATAAACTCCCCGCGCAGTCGTCTAAAGGGAGGTGCCCATGCGCTCAGTCGCCCTTTTTGCTGGCGGCGGGCTCGTCGCATTGACCGTTGCCGTCGTTCTCCTCGCAAGCGTGGATAGCGAGGGCAGGCCGGGCGCGGCCCAGGCCTTCCACGGCAACGTCAACGTTGCGGTGGGCAACTTGTTCTTTGGTACGACTGGTAGCTCGGCTTGGAATGGCACTGGCAATCCGGGCACATTCGATGAGACGACCATCCATGTGGGCGACAGCGTCAGCTGGACCCCATGGTCGAGCTTTCACACCGTCACCGGTTGCGATCCCAACACCTTCTGGGTCGACTGCAACGGCGACGCGCCCATCGGGGACTCCGGTGTCCAGAGCAGCGGCTCCTGGGGCTCCATCTCCTTCAGTACGGCCGGGGAATACCCCTACCTGTGCACACTCCACCCAAGCTTGATGAGGGGCAAGATCGTGGTGCTGGTGGCGCCCACGCCCACCCCCACTTCGACGCCGACGCCGACGCCGCAATCGTCGCCCGAACCATCGCCCGGACCGTCACCCCAGCCTACGCCGCAGCCATCCCCCCAGGTGCTGACGGTGGAGTCTACCCCGTCTGCCGGCCCGGCGCCGGTCGATGTCCAGGCAGTCGCTATCCCTGCGGGCGGCGGAGAGCCGCCCTCTGACGACGGAGCCGCGCTGCCGTGGTGGCCGATCCTCGCCGGCGGAGGAATCCTCGCCGCGACGGCCGCCCTAGCGCTACGCCGCCTGTACCGCTAGAGAGCCAGGAAAGTAAGCCCCCCGAGCGGTAGCTCGACAGGGCCGTCACCGGATTCGTCGATGTGGATGGTGCCGTTGCCGCGGATCGTGCGGATGCTGCCCGGGGAACCGACCAGGTAGATCAGGTTCGTAGTCCCGTTCGCGTTTAAGTCGAATTGAGGGTCGTAGTTGGGCGTCAGGCGCACAACGTGTTGAACACGGGTATGTAAGAAAGGACATCCGCCAGGGTGATACCCCCGCTCCTGATCAGGTCGTACCGGGCGTCATAGGGTGGGTTAGGGTCAAAGCTGTTGAACACCGGAATATAACCCAGGACGTCCCCAAGGTCGGCCCGTTGGTTATCGTTGAAGTCGAACGGCCAGGCGTCGGGAAGCCCCTCGTTGCCGGCGACGTTGTCGGCGGCGCAGCGGACGTTCGGGTCCGTGCCGATATCGGTCTCCGCCCCCTTACCGCTCACCCCAACGCTCGACGGGAACCCATCACAGTCCGCATCGCCCGGGGGCGTTACCCATACCGTCGCCACGGCGATGCAGCTAGCGATCTCGCAGGCGTCGCCGAAGGCGTCGCCGTCCTGGTTCTCCTGACCGGAGTTCGGCGTGTTCGGACAGTTGTCGTTGTCGCCCGTCTTGGGCGACAGGAAGCCGCTGCCCACACAGATGCCGTCGCTATCCGAGTCATCGCTGGCGTCGTTCGGGCAGACGTCGGTCGTGTCCGGCACGCCGTCTCCGTCCGAGTCCAGTAAGACCTCCTCGCATTCCGAGAACTCCGACGTGTTGTCGCTGGGGTCCGTCGCCGTCGCGGCGATGAACCGTCCCACGGGAACCGCACTCCCTACGGTGATTGTGAAGCTCACGTTGCCACTGCCGTCCGTCGTCTTGGTGGACGACACGACAAACGTCTCGCCCTCACCGTGGCCGGAAGCGTCGCAGGCGGCGTTGGAGAAGAACTCCAGGTCGAAGGAAGTGCTGGCCGTGCTGTTGAGCGTCCCCTTGATAGTGGTGTTGCTACCAAACACGAGCGCGGACGTCAGTTCGGGGAAGTTCTGCAGATTGTTGGCGCCAGTGTCCGGGTCGCCCGCGTCGTTCGCCGTCACCCCGTTCGTGCCCAGGTCGATCCCCAGGCCGGTGTTGGAGTGGATGGAGTTGGGGTCGATCAGGTTGCCCGTGCCGGAGCTGACGAACACCCCATCGCCACCGTTGAAGGCGATCGTGTTGCCGGCGCCGGCGGCCGCCCCACCGATGGTGTTGTTCGACGCGCTGGTGATGAGCACACCGTTCACGCCGTTCCCCAGCGCACTCGTACCGTCCGCTTGGGTGCCGATGTAGTTGCCTTCGACCGTATTCCCAATGGTGGCGAGAATCTCGATGCCGTCTGAGTTATTGCCGGAGATAACGTTGCCCGCCCCCACAGCCGACCCGCCGACGGTGTTGCTCGGAGAGGCGTTAATGAACACACCGTCTAATCGGTTGCCAAGGTCGGCGCTGCCGTTGACGTCGGTGCCGATGTAGTTGCCCTCGACGGTGTTTCCCGTCGCGCCGGACTGCAAAAAGATGCCGTACAAGTTGCCGGAGATGACGTTGCGCGCCCCGGCCGCCGTCCCCCCGATCGTGTTGAGCGATTGGCCGTTGATGAACATTCCGATGCTGGAGTTACCGAGGGCGGCGGTGCCGTTCACGTCGGTGCCTATGAGGTTCCCCTGCACCAGATTCCCCGTCGCGCCGCCGTTGACGATGTAGACGCCGTAACGGCTGTTGCCGGAGATGACGTTGCCCGCCCCGGCTGCCGTGCCCCCGATGGTGTTGGTGGGCGCAGCATCGAGGTA
>JADFKX010000033.1 GCA_022564695.1 Chloroflexota bacterium
CCCAAAAGCCCGTGCTCCTCAAACGCGGCATGTGGGCCACCATCGAGGAGTGGCTCCTGGCCGCCGAGTACATCCTCTCCCACGGCAACCGCGACGTTATCCTCTGCGAGCGCGGCATCCGCACCCATGAGACGGCCACTCGCTTCACCTTCGACGTGAACGCGATCCCCGTGGTCAAGCGGCTGAGCCACCTGCCCATCATCGGCGACCCCAGCCACGCCACCGGCAAGTGGTACTTGGTGCCGCCCATCGCCCTCTCGGCCGTGGCCGCCGGCGTCGATGGCCTCATGATCGAGGTGCACCCGAACCCGGACCAAGCCCTGTCCGACGGGGCGCAGTCGCTAACCCCGGCCAACTTCGAGAAGCTCATGGATCAGGTGCGCATCCTGGCGGAGGCGATGGGCCGGCCCGTCTTGCCGCCGATCGATGAGCTGGAGAAGGCGGCCAAGAAGGCAAGCTAGGGCGCGGCTAGGAGTGGCTCGGTAGCTACAGGGCTTCAGCTCTGCTGGGCGGGGCGGCGTTACTCTGCCCCGCGTACTTCACTGCGCCGGGCAGGATACCTACGCCGCTTCGCCCCGTTATAATAACGGCATGCTTGAGCTCAAGGTCGACGGCTTCTCTGGGCCGCTCGATCTTCTTCTCGACCTCATCGAGCGCGATAAACTCGACATAACCACGCTCTCCCTCGCGCAGGTCGCCGACCAGTACTGGCAGCACGTCGAGTCGCAGCAGGACATGGAGCCGGACGCCCTCGCCGACTTCATCTTCATCGGCTCCAAGCTGCTCTACGTGAAGTCGTGCGCCCTGTTGCCCTCCGCCGCGCCGCCTAAGGAGGAGCTGCGGCCGGACGAGGGCGTGGCCGCTGCCGAGCTCGCCAGCATGGTCGGGGAGTACAAGCGTTTCCGCGACGCTGCCGCAGCCCTGGGCGAGCTTGAGGAGAAGGGGCAGCATGCCTACACGCGCCTTGCCCCCGGCAAGGAGATACCCCTGCCGCCCGGCCTTCAGGGTGTCACCGTGGACACTCTCATGCAGGCCGTCCAGGAGGCGCTCTCCCGCAAGCCGCCCGAACCCGAACAGGCCATCCTAGAGATCGAGCCGGTCAGCGTGGACGAAAAAATCGGCGAGCTCTCCCTCGCCCTGGAGCGCTCCCGAGGCCGGCTCGCATTCCATCCCCTGCTCCGCGACTGCGAGACGCGCACGGAGATCGTCGTCCTCTTCCTCGCCGTGCTGGAGATGATCAAATCCGGCCGTCTATGGGCGGAGCAGGACCACCCCTTCGGCGACATCACCCTTGTAGAGACCCCTGCGGAGCCCGCGTAGAGGGGGACTGGCTTCAGACTCTCTCCCGCGCTGCTCGCTCTGGCAACCCCCAGTCGTATCCCGTACACTAAGCCTCACCATGGGCGATAACATGTCCAAGCCGGAACGGGTCTTCGCCGCCCTCCGCGGCGACGAGGTCGACCGCGTCCCCGTCTCCGCCTGGTGGCACGATTTCGCACGCGAGTGGTCGTCAGAAGGGCTGGCGGAGGCCACCTTGGAGGCCTACCGCCGCTACGATTGGGACTTCATCAAGGTCAACCCTCGTGCCTGCTTCTACGCCGAGGACTGGGGCGCCCGCTACGTACAATCAGACCAGCCCAACCAGCAGCCTAAGCTCATCGAGCCCGGCGTCACCTCTCCCGCAGACCTGCGCCGCATCCGGCCGCTGGACGTCACCAGGGGCGCCTACGGGGAGCAGCTAGACGCCCTCGCCATCATCGCCGGGGAGCTGCACGGAGAGGCGCCCTTCATCCAGACCGTCTTCTCGCCCCTGGCGGCGATGAGCCGTCTCACCGGCTCAACCAAATACGTTCAGAAGCTGATGCGTGAGGCCCCGGACGATCTCCTCGCCGCCCTCGCGCCCGTCACCGAAACGCTGGCCGCCTACTCCGCTGCCTGCCTGGAGCGCGGCGCCTCCGGCATCTTCTTCGCCACCGTCGAGTGGGGCAGCGCCGACGTTATCTCCGCGCAAGACTACGAACGCTTCGCGCGCCCCTTCGACCTGCTGGTGCTGGCCGCGGTGCGAAACGCGCCCTTCAACCTCTTCCACGTCTGCCGCGACAACAACCACCTGACTCGTCTCCTGGACTACCCCGTACACGCCTTCCAGTGGGGCTCGCGCTCCCCCACGAACCCATCCCTCTCCGATATCGTCCCTATGACCGACGAGGCCCTGATGGGCGGCGTCGATCACGGTCACACGATCCGGGAGGGCTCCCCCGCCGACGTCGCCGCCGAGGCCCGGGAGGCGCTTGACCACACCGGCGGGCAGCGCTTCATCCTCGCCCCCGAGTGCTCCATTGACCCCCAGACGCCGCCGGAGAACATCCTCGCTTTGCTTGAGACGGTGCGATCGTGAGCGTCACCCTCGCCCGCGAGTCGCTGAGCCGCATCGCGCCGGGCCGTGACGCCGCCGTCACCATCGGCAAGTTTGACGGCGTTCATCGCGGCCATCAGCACCTCGTCTCCCACCTCATCGAGCGTGCCCATGCGGAGGGGCTCGCCTCGGTGGTCGTCGTGCTCTACCCTAACCCTTCCACCGTGCTCAGGCCGGGCACCGCCGTCTCCTACCTGACCAGCTTGGAGGAGCGACTGCAGCTCCTGCGCCGGCTGGGGGTGGACAGCGCCGGCATCATCCCCTTCACCTCGGAGCTGGCGCAGCTCTCCGCTAGCGACTTCGCCTCCCTCCTCGTCGAGGAGCTGAGCATGCGCCTCCTCTATGTCGGCCCGGACTTCGCCCTCGGCCGCCGCCGCGAGGGGACCGTCGGCGTGCTGCGTAAGATCGGCGGCGAAATGGGCTTCCGCGTGGAGACGGCTGAGCTCCTCGCTCGGGACGGCGAGAAGGTTGGCTCCTCGGCCGTACGTCAGGCCCTGGCCGACGGCGACGTAGAGGAGGTGGCGCGGCTGCTGGGCAGGCCCTTCACACTGGGCGGGCCCGTCGTGGCCGGTGCCCACCGCGGCGCTGGCCTGGGATTCCCCACCGCCAACATCGCCATCGGCCTTGACCGCGTCCTGCCCGCCTTCGGTGTCTACGTCACCCGCGCCTTCATTCGCGAAAATGAATACCTCTCCTGCACCAACATCGGCGTCCGCCCCACTTTCGACTCCGAGCCTCGTCCCACCGTGGAGGCGTTCATACTTGACTTCGACGACGACATCTACGGCCAGGACATCCGAATCGACCTCCTTCACCGGCTGCGGGACGAGCTGCGGTTCGATTCAGTGGACGACCTCGTGACCCAGATGCACCGCGACATCGCTGACACCCGCGAGTACTTCCGTGCCCAAGCCTAGAGTCCGCGTGCCAACTGACGACGAACTGCGCCGCATCACTACTCGCGCCGTCGCCGAGATCGTCCCCCAGCAGGAGTTCCGGGATGGCCTCCGCTCCGGCAAGCCCATGCGCCTCAAGATGGGGTTCGACCCCACCGTGCCGGTCATCACCCTCGGCTGGGCCGTCGGCCTGCGCAAGCTCCGTCAACTCCAGGACCTGGGCCATACCGTCGTCGTCATCATCGGCGACTGGACGGCCCGCATCGGCGACCCCTCCGGCGCCTCTCAGACCCGGCCCATGCTCACCACCGAGGAGGTGCAAGCCAACTCCGAGGCGATCCTGCGCCAGTTCTACAAGATCCTGGACGAACCCCGCACCGAGATCCGCCGCCAGTCCGAGTGGTTCGATCCGTTCCCCCTCACCGACGTCGTCCGCCTCTCCGCCCGCTTTACCGTGGCGCAGATCCTGCAACGTGACGACTTCGCTCAGCGCTACGCGGAGCACAAGCCTATCGGCCTCCACGAGCTGCTGTACCCCCTGCTCCAGGCCTACGACTCCGTGGCCGTGGAGGCGGACGTGGAGTTCGGCGGCACCGATCAGAAGTTCAACAACCTGGTGGGCCGCGAGATGCAGCGGGCCGCCGGCCAGAAAGCCGGCCCCGCCGGCGAGGGCCAGGCCGTGTTCCTGGTGCCGCTGCTCGTCGGCCTGGACGGCACGCAGAAGATGAGCCAGTCCCTGGGCAACTACATCGCCATCGACGACCCGCCCCACGACATGTACGGCAAGCTCATGTCCATCCCCGACACGCTGATTGAGGACTACTTCGAGCTCCTCACCGATGTACCGGATGATGAACTCGCCATCATCCGCAAGGCCGTCGAAAACGGGGGCGCGAAGGCGATGGAGAACAAGATGCACCTCGCCCGCGATATCGTGGCGTGGTTGCACAGCGAATCGGCCGCGCAAGATGCGGAAGGGGGGTTCGAGCGTACCTTCCGCAAGCGGGAGCTGCCGGAGGAAGCGATAGAAGTTCCATTGAGTTCTCTGCAAAAGGCGAAAGTGAGTCCCAGCGCCGAAGAAGCTGGATTACAGTCCTATGACCTTGGCTCTGCCATCCACCAATACGGCCTTGCCTCGAGCCTTTCTGAAGCACGGAGACTGATTAAGCAAGGAGCCGTTGAGATTAACGGCCGGAAGATCGCTTCCAATCTCAACCCGCTGGAGCCAGGCTCCGTCATCCGCGTTGGCAAGCACCGCTTCCTCCGTATTGTAGACGCTGATAAGCACCCGCATTCCTCGTAGCGGCGACCTTCAGGTCGCCACGGGGATGGGGGGCCACATACCGATACCCAGTGCCAACGCCGGGGGCGGGCCGGGTGGGACATACAGACTTGGGAGTGGGGTGGTGAGGTGCATCCTGTGTGACGGAATTATGATCCGCGTCGGACAAGCACCCTAGCGCTTGCCCCGTCAATTTGCGCTGACGCCGAGGGTGGTTTGGGTGGGACAGGTCGCCTGGGGGTGGATCGGGCGGGGCCCGCGCCGCCCAAGATGCGCCATCACCTGGGGGCACGGTCGTGGCGTACCTCAGCCTGAAGCCCTGGGCATCGCAAGCCTCCTGCTGCCGCGGCCTCCGCTCCATAATCAGTACACCCTTCATGCGTTTCACGAATCCTTGTAAAATGTTATCCCCTCCTATAATATGGGCGCAACATGACCAGCGTAATCCGCGCCTACCCGGCAAGCGGCGACACTCCGATAACCCATGGCTGAACCCCCCGAAGAGCTCCTCGCCGCGGTCAAAGACCAGGCTCAGGCCCGCGTCCGCATGGACATCCGGGGCGTCGCAAAGCACCTCACCCCCGAAGCGGTCGATAGCCTGCGTGCCTCCTTCCCCGGCCTCCCACCTCGCGTTAGCGACTTCAATATCGCCGGATGCGAACCCCGCGGCGACGATTTCGTCTTCGATATCCGCTACTCAGCGCGTGACCAGTCGTTCGTCGTCCGCAGCCGCTGGCGCAATCTGGAGGAAGGCTGGAGGGTCGTCCACGCGGAACGCCTCTGGGCGGAGGGCGAAAAGCGGCCCGGCATCGTCTCCCGTATCCTCGGCTTTCTCCTGCGCCCTCTCGCCTCCCTCCGCCGCTAGCCGCTTCGCGCTGCTGCCGTTGCCTGCTCCTCCGCGCCCCCGTCATTCTGAGCGCCGACCACGATCGCTCACGGCAGGCCCGCTGGCCGCGAAGGAATCTGGGGTCGAGTGGGGTAGTGGGTCAGGTGGCCTCGTAACCAGAACGCCGGCCGCCTTCAGGCCGCCCGCTGGGGGTGCTGGGGCTCACGTGCGTTTAGGAGCGAAAGCGCCGGGGGCGGGCCGGGCGGGGCCCGCGCCTCGCCAAGAGGCCCCATCACCTGGGGGTGGGGTGGTGTGGCGAAGCACCGGCGCCTCAGGCTGCGGCGTGAACTCCGCCGCTAGCCGCGTCGCGCTGCTGCCGTTGACAGCTCCTCCCCACATCCGTATATTCGCAATCGAACCTGCCTGCCGCGTGCCCGCCTCAGGAGGGGTAGGCAGATCCACCGCGCAAGGAGGAGCCATGACCCAGGACTCGGACGTTAAAGACATCGTTCACCGCCACGCCAAAGCCATCGTCACCATGGACATCGGCCAGATCATGAACGACCTGATGCCGGACGCCATGATGAAGCTCCAGCAGGAGGCCGGCGGCGGCACCGCCATGCAGATCAACAGCTACGAGGTGCTGGGCAACAGCCGGGACGGCGACGACTACCTGTACGACGTCAAGTACATCGGGCCCCAGTCCTTCACCGTCCGCGCCCGCTGGTCACGCGTCGGCCCCGAATGGAAGATCATCGACGCCGACATCATCGCCCGCGAGTAGGGCCTTACGGATAATCGTCGTAGCTGCGGAGCTTCAGCTCTGCAGCCGTGCGACACGCCTCAGCGCACCGCCCGTAAGCGGCCTGTCTTCACGTCGAAGACGAAGCCGCTGACCGTGATGTCGTTCGGTATGAGTGGCGAAGAGCGGATCGTCTGTACATCCTGCCGCACACTCTCCTCCAGGTCTGAGAAGGGCAGAAAGTCGATCCCGGAAGCGTCGGTATTCAGGTCTTGGCGGAGCATCTCCCGTAGCTGCTCGTTAGTGAACGTCAGCATGCCGCAGTCGGTATGGTGGATGACCAGAAACTCGCGTGTGCCGAGCAGCTTGTAGGAGATGATCAGCGAGCGTAAGGCGTCGTCGCTCGCGCGGCCTCCTGCGTTGCGGATCACGTGTGCGTCGCCCTCCTCCAGCCCCAGGAACTTTTCGGGGTGAAGGCGCGCGTCCATGCAGGCCAAGACGGCCACCTGATGGCCGGGCGGCATCGGCAGGTCTCCCTTGGTGAAGCCGGCGGCGTAGCGCTCGTTGGCGGCAAGCAGATCAGGCAGTCTGGTCATTTAAAGTTCCTTATCTAAGGCATCGCGCCTGGGGCTCTGGGCAAATTGACGTAAGTCCTATGCCAAGCTGGACAATATCACTTCGCGTGGGCGCTGTAAATGGCTGACCTCTTGGTCTGGCGGGCCGTGGGACAGGCTTCACTCTTGCGCTCTCCCTACGCCTTCGCCGCCTCCCGCTGCTTCTCAGCCGCCTCAATCACCTTCTGCGCCGCGTGCGCCGGCACCTCATCGTAGTGCGAGAACGACATCGTGAAGTGGCCGCGGCCCTGCGTCATGGATCGTATATCGGCTGAGTAGTGTTGAACCTCAGCCATCGGCGCCTGCGCTTCCACTATCGTCAACGAACCGGTAGGCGTCATCCCCTGCACCCGTGCCCGCTTGCCGTTGAGGTCGCTGATGATCTCGCCCATATTCGCTTCCGGAACCGTGATCTTCATGTCCATGATCGGCTCCAGCAGCACAGGATGGGCATCCTGTGCGCCCTGCTTCACCGCCTGCACGGTCGCGATCTTGAACGCTATGTCTGAGGAGTCCACAGGGTGCTCCTTGCCATCAACCAGCATAACCTTCATGTCGATCATCGGGTAGCGGGCCAGCACCCCCTCCTGCATCGCCTCCAGGACGCCCTTCTCAACGGAGCTCACGTACTGCTTCGGCACCGCTCCGCCCACGGTCTTGTTCACGAACTCGTGTCCCGTCCCCCGCGGCAGCGGCTCCACTGATACCTCCACCCGCGCAAACTGGCCGTGACCGCCGGTCTGCTTCTTGTGCGTGTACTCCGCCGTCGCCGTCCCATGTACCGTTTCCCGGTAGGGCACCCGCGGCATCGTCATCTCCAGGTCAACGCTGAACTTGTGGCGTATCTTCTCCAGCGCCACCTCTACATGTGAGTCGCCCAGTCCGGAGAGGATCGTCTCGCCCGTATCCGGGCTGCGCTCCAGGCGCAGGCTGGGGTCCTCCTCCACGATGCGCTGCAGGGCGCTGCCCATCTTATCCAGGTCAGCCTTCGTCTTAGGGGTGATGGCGGCGCTAAACGCGGGCTCGGGGAACGATATCGATGGCAGAGTGACCGGCTTCTCCTTCGCGCACAGCGTATCGCCGGTCTGGGTCTCGGTCAGCTTCGCCACCGCGCCGATGTCGCCCACCGTCACCTGCGACACCTGCTCCTGTGTCTTGCCGCTCATGTGGTACACGGGGCCGATGCGCTCCGCCGCCTGGTGATTGGCGTTCCAGGCCTGTGAATCGGCTTTGAACGCGCCTGAGAGCACGCGGAAGTAGGTGAGACGGCCCACGTACGGGTCAGCGGCGGTCTTGAACACCAGCGCTACCAGCGGGGCCGCAGCATCGGCCTTAATGCCGTCCCCGTTCGTCTTGACCGGCAGCTCCAGCGGCGATGGGAACATCTCGCTGATCGCTCCCAGGAGCGCATGTACCCCGAACATCTTGGTCGCGGAGCCCGTAAGCACAGGCACGATGCTCCCCGATCTGATGCCCGCCCTGATCCCGTTGGTCAGCTCCTCCTGCGTCAGCTCTTCCCCGCCTAGGTACTTCTCGATGAGGGCGTCGTCCGTCTCCGCCGCCGCCTCAATGAGCTTCTCCCGCTGAGCGTTCGCCTCATCGGCCAGCTCCGGCGGCACCTCCTGCTGCTCGCCCTTATCGCCCACGTACGCCTTCATCGTCAGCAGGTCCACGACCCCCTTCAGCTCATGCTGAGAGCCGATCGGTATCTGGAGCGGGACGCACTTCTGGCCCCAGCTGGACCGTAACTGCTCCAGGGTGCCGTTGAAGTCTGCGTTCTCCCGGTCCATGCGGTTGATGAACACCGCCCGCGGCAGCGATATCTCATCGGCGAACTGCCACGCGAATTCGGTGCCTACCTGCACCCCGGAAGCGCCGCACACCACGATGAGCGCCAGGTCGGCGGCGCGCAGGGCGCACTTCACCTCGCCCATGAAATCCGCGTAGCCGGGGGCGTCCACCACGTTCAGCTTGTGCCCGTTCCACTCGATGGGGACGACCGAAAGATTGACGCTGAACCCCCGCTTCTGCTCGTCCGGGTCCCAGTCCGAGACGGTCGTCCCGTCCTCCACCCGTCCCAGCCGCGTCGTCGCCCCACTGGCGAACAGCATCGCCTCGGACAGCGAGGTCTTGCCCGTGCTCCCGTGGCCGACGATCGTGACGTTACGAATCTTCTCCGGCGGGTACTCTTTCATATGGGGCTACCTCGCTTTAGATAAGGGGTCAATTGCGATTCTATCCTACAGCCTGAAAGCCCGCAAGGAAGTTCGTCCGATCCCTCTCTACTACCGCGCAAGGTGTATCCTTTTCGCCGTGCCGCGGTACTAATAGACTGTGAGGCCATGTCTGAGCGATCCAGCCACCGACGACGCCGCTCTCATCGCCGCCTACCGCCAGGGCGACGATGCGGCGCTGGGCGCCCTCATCCAACGCTACCAGGCCCAGACCTACCGGCTGGCGCTCGGTATCCTCGCCTCCCGCGAGGAGGCGGAGGACGCTACCCAGGAGGCGCTGATCGCTATGCTTAGCTCCTTGCCCCGGTTCCGCGGCGATAGCCGCTTCTCCACTTGGCTCTACCGCCTCACCCTCAACACCTGCCTCAAGCGAAAGCAACGCCGCACCCGCCCGCGAGAGGAGCCGCTGCCATCGCACGCCGGCGCCATCGCGGACAATCCGGGGCAGCGGCCGGACGTCCAGGCCGGCCGGCGCTGGCTGCGACACCAGGTGACCCGCTTCCTGGCGGCCCTGCCGGAGAGCCACCGCCTGCCCGTCCTGCTCAGCGACGCCCTGGACCTGCCTGCGTCCGAGATCGCTGGCATACTCGGCCTCTCCCTGCCCGCGGTCAAGGCACGCCTTCTCCGGGGTCGCCGGCGTCTGCGGGCTGAGATCGAGCGGTACTGTCAGGAGGCTGGCCTCAGCGGCTGGCGGGAGCTGCTGGACTGATGCCAGTCTTGACCTGTGACCAGGCCCTGTCGCTGCTGGACGAGGCGCGCGCCGCCGGCCCCTCGCCCGCCCTCGCCGACCACCTGGCGGACTGCGACGACTGCCGCGCCGCTGCCGATGCGATGCACCAGGTTCGCAACCTTCTAGGAGGTATCGAGATGCCCGTCGCCCTCTCGGAACGCTTGACCACCGTCGCGAACGAGCACCTTACCCATCAGCTCCGCGCCCGCACCTTCGAGACGCCGCTCGGCTGGAGCGCTCTCGCTTACACGGACGGCGGTATCGTTCTGATAGAGCGGAGCCAGGGCAGCGCGGCGGACGCCTACGAGCGGCTGCGCCAGCGACTGGGCGAGTTCGTCACCCAGGAGAGGCCCCGAGACGACATCGGCGATAGCGCCGTCCGCAAGCTGCTCGCCTATCACGATGGGCGACGCGTGCGGTTCGATGAGCCGCTGGACCTCTCCCTCGTCCCCTCGTTCACGCGGCAGGTGCTACAGGCTACCGCCCGCATCCCCTACGGCGAAGTGCGCCCGTACGCCTGGGTGGCCCGCCAGGTAGGACGCCCTAAGGCGACCCGCGCCGTCGGTCAGGCCCTCCACATCAACCCCGTGGCCCCTATCATCCCCTGTCACCGCGTCATCGCCTCTAACAACACCCTCGGTGGCTACGGCGGCGGCCCGGAGATGAAGCGCTGGCTGCTGCGGCTGGAGGGCTACCTCCGGTAGTTCTTAACGAGTTGATGGCTCGTAGTAGCAATTCATAATTTAAGGCTATGACTGCAGTAAGCCTTTAAAGTATTGACAATATATCGAATATACCTTAGAATCATAGGCACAATGTCGCTGTTGTCTTAAGCCGCAAGGAAAATCGTTATGGACATTGATTCTACCGACGCCAAGATTTTGGAGGCCCTCCAGCGTGACGGCCGCGCCTCTCATTCCGCAATCGCTGAGGAGGTTGGCCTCAGCCAGCCCAGCGTTCACGAGCGAATCAAGAAGCTGGAGCAGCGCGGCGTTATCAGGGGCTACACCACCATCGTTGACCCGGAGGCGCTCGATCTCGGCGTACTTGCCTTCATATCGGCCCGCTTCAACCGTTACGACACCGAGGGCGTGGCCAGCGCATTGATGGAGATCCCCAACGTCCTTGAGGTACATCACATCGCTGGCGAAGATTGCCTGATGGTCAAGGTACGCTGCCACGCGCCCGCCGACCTGGAACACATCCTCGAGCGTATCTGGAACAGCGGACCCATCTCCGGTACTAAGACCACCATCGCCTTCTCCTCTTACAAGGAAACGACGGTGCTGCCCGTTAAAGGGTGCCTGCCCGAAGCTGAGGTTGCTAGTGTTTGATGTGGCCCCGGGCAAGGAGGAAGAGTTTCGCTATCTCGAGCGCGCTCTGGCCCTCAGTGACTGGCTCGACCGGCTGATAGAGGCGACGGAGCCGCTGGGCCAGTCGGAGCCCGTGCCTGTACTCACCGCCGCCCCCAACCTTCTGTCGGTGAGCTCACAGCAGCGCGATAGTGGGAGGGACATCGTGTGGGACCGGATTTACGTAGACGAGAAACTGCAGAAATTGGAGCAGGAACGGCTGGCCAGGCGCGCATTCGTGGCCATGCGTCAGCGGGAGGCTGGCGCCATCGTCCGCGCTGCCAGGGCCGCGGGTCGCCCTCGCGGCTTGAGGGCCGGCTTCGCCTCTCGCCTGGCGCGCATCGCTCTCATCCTTCACCGCGAGGCGGCAACCGATGCTGGCTTGCAACCGAGGACAGAGAGCCCGCGCTAATCCACCGTTACTATCCGGAACACCGGGTGCTTGGCCGCGATCGCCTCGAACTCTCCGATCTCCGCCTTCGGGTCCACCCCGAAGTGCTGGCGCGTCGCCATCGCCGTCTTGGCGAGGTACGCCTTAATGATCGGCGCTCTCTCCTCAGAGACCATCTCCTCAAGCCGCACCCTCTGCCGTCCCTTGTGGCGTAAGACCGCCTCGCCGTCGGTGGCCCGCACGTTGCGCACCCACTCCGACTCTCCCCGCGGCGAGACCAGATAGCGGTCCTCGTCCTGCTTCACCCAGGTGACCACGTTGGAGCGGATCTTGCCGGAGCGTCGGCCCTTCACCTCCAGCGTAATCGTGTCCGAGGGCATCAGCCCGTGGGAGGCCAGCCAGCCCATGAACCGGTTGAACGCCTGCGTCAGCTTCGTCGGCCTACGGTAGAACGTCACTCCAGCACTCCTTTTAGGGTCTAGCTTCTCGCTTCTTGGTTCTGCTCCGTCGCCGCCACGTCCTTCACCCGCAGCTCCAGCCCGTTGCCCCTGCGGTCCGCTGCCAGCGAGTAGACCACGTCCAGCCGCTGCCCCTCTCGCACCCCCGCCTCACCCAGACCAAACGCGATCGCCGGCCACGTGACGCCTCCGCCCGCACCGTATTGATCGCGCAGCTTCATCCGTAAGTGCTTCCCGTCGCTCCCAATGATGCGACAATCGGCTACCTCCACCCCGCGGCTGAGGAACGTCGGCTCCGGGTTGCCCTGGCCGAACGGGCCCATCTGGGAGAGCAACCGGGTCTCCTTCCCCCGCAGCGCGCCCAGCGGCAGCGCCGCGTCGATGTCGATGACCGGCGCCAGCTCCACGCCTGCCAGCGCCTCCTCGGCGGCGCGCAGGAGCCCCTCCTTCAGCGGCTCTAGGTTCTCGTTGCGGGCCGTGAACCCGGCCGCCGCGCGGTGGCCACCGAACCGCTCCAGCAGCTCCGCGCAGCCCCGCAGCGCCCCCGTAATGTCGAACTCAGGGATGCTCCGGCAGCTCGCGCGGCTCGTCTCCGCTTGACGCTCGTACACCACCGCCGGCCGGTGCCGCTCCTCGGCCAGCCGGCCCGCCACCAGCCCCACTATCCCCGATGGTATATCCTCGTGCCCAAGGAAGAGCAGAGGCTCCGTCTGGTCGGGGTCATCCTCCGCCAGCAGCTCGGCCGCTAGCTCAAGCGCCGCCGTCGTCCGTTCCTGACGCTCTAGATTGAGCGCCGTCAGCTCCTCCGCTCTGCGAAGCGCCTCCCCCTCATCCCGCTCCAGCAGCAGCTCCAGCGCCAGCCGCGCGTGCTTGAGCCGGCCCGCCGCGTTCAGGCGCGGCGCCAGCCGGTACCCGATCGACTCCGCGTCCACCCGCGCCGCATCTATGCCGGACGCCTCCATCAACGCTCGCAACCCGGGCCGCTCGCTGCGGCCCATCGCCTTCAGGCCGCGCTTCAGCAGCCAGCGGTTTTCGTTCAGCAGCGGCGCTACGTCCGCCACCGTCCCCAGCGCCACCAGGTCCAGCTGGCGATCACCGTCCCAGCTTCGCCCCATCGACTCGTGCAGCGCCCCCATCAGCTTGTAGGCGATCCCCACCGAAGCTAGCTCCGGTTCCGGATAACGCGAATCGGGCCGCTTGGGGTTCACCAGCGCCGTCGCCGCGGGCAGCTCCGGCGGCACCGAGTGGTGGTCCAGGATCAGCACGTCCATCCCCAGCTTGCGCGCGTGCGCCACCTCGACGATGGAGCTGGTACCGCAGTCCACGGCCACCAGGAGGGTGGCGCCGTCCTTCCGCAGCCGGTCTAGGGCGCCGCAGTTGAGGCCGTACCCCTCGCTGAACCGGTCCGGGATGTAGGCGATGGCGTCTCCGTCCAGGGCGGACAGCCCCTCCACCATCAGCGCCGAGGCCGTCACTCCGTCAACGTCGAAGTCGCCGTACACGGCGATCCTCTCGCCAGAGCGCACCGCCTCCTCCAGCCGCGATAGCGCCACCTCGATATCCGGCAACAGCATCGGGTCGTACTCCTGCGGTGGTCCCTCCATGAACCGCTGCGCCTCCGCCGCCGTCCGCAGCCCCCGATGCCACAGCAGGTGCCGCATCAGCGTGGGGTAGGGCGCGCCCTCCAGCGCCCCCTCCGGGAACCGCCCCCGCAGCCGCCAGCGCCTGCCGCTAGCCGTCATTCGCGACCCCAATCATGGAAACCTTTGGGCTGTTACCCAGATGCCCCGGTGCCCAGATCACGCCTTGCACATGCAGGCTGGCAATGGCCATCATCCGTTTATCCGTTCTCTATCCGTTGACCAGCAAATGGGAGAGTGCAGAGAGGCAGAGCCCTCTTTGCGGGACGTTTGGACGGGTGGGTGGGATGTATAAACGCCCTCATGTTTGCCACGGCGACTGTTCACTGTACACTAGCTCCCCTATTCCCTTAGCTCCTTCATCGCCCGTGGCAGCGCCAGCAGAAAATCCGAAGCCAGCATCCCCGCGCTCCCCAGCTCCTCACGCACCCGCTCCGCGGCCAGCCCGTGCAGGTACACACCCAGGCACGCCGCCTCGTACGGCTGCAGTCCCTGCGCCAGCAGCCCCACGATCACCCCCGCCAGCACGTCGCCCGTGCCCCCGGAGGCCAGCCCCGGGTTCGCGAACGGGCTCAGCCGCGCCCGCCCGCCGTGCCCGCCTGCGCCCGGCGCCGCCACCACCGTGTTCGCCCCCTTGAGCACCACCGTCACCCCCCACTCTCCGGCGCACCTCCTCGCCACCGCCAGTCGGTCCGACTGTATCTCCTCCACCGATAACCCCGTCAGCCGCGACAGCTCTCCCGGGTGCGGCGTTATCACCGTCGGTACCGCCAGCTCCTTCCACCAGCCCTCAATCTTCGACAGGTTGTTCAGCCCGTCCGCGTCTATCACTACGCCGCGTAAACTGTCCGCTTTAAGCAGCGGCAGAAGCGAGTGCATGAACGCCTGTACATACCCCTCCTGGCCCAGGCCAGGTCCCACCAGCAGCGAGTCGTATCCCTGCGCCAGCGCCTGACCCACCGCGTGCGCCCCCTCGGCGGTGAGGTAGCCCTCATCGTCCGGCAACGGCTCGAACGTCGCCTCGGTCAGCTTGGCGGCGAAAATCGGATATAGCGATGAAGCGCAGGCCAGAGCCACCAGCCCCGCGCCGGCCCGCAGGCCGCCCATGCACGCCAGGTAGGCGGCGCCCACGTAACGCGGGGAGCCCGCCACCACCAGCGCCCGCCCGAACGTCCCCTTGTGTGCCCCTGGTGGCCGCTCGGGCAGTACCGATCGCGCCCAGCGGGCCGTCATCAGCTCCGTCCACCCCTCAGACTCCGCGCTCTTCGGTATGCCGATCTCCACCACCTCCACCCGGCCGGCGAGCTGAGCCCCTGGCAGGACATGTAGCCCCACCTTGCTCCAGCCCAGCGCCACCGTCCCGTCGGCGGCCACGCAGCGAGGATCGGCGGCGCCGGTATCAGCGTCCAGCCCCGTCGGCACGTCCCCCGCCCGCAGCCGCGGCGGCAGCGCCCCCCCTCCCGCC
>JADFKX010000193.1 GCA_022564695.1 Chloroflexota bacterium
GGCGACCAGGCCGGCGACGGCGCCGGTGGCGGCACCCACTATGCTGGGTTTCCCGAGGAAGTACCAGCTCAGGGCGATCCAGGTGAGGGCGGCGGTGGCGGCGGCGACATGGGTTACGACGAAGGCGTTGACGGCTATTTCGTTCGCAGCAAGGGCGCTGCCGGCGTTGAAGCCGAACCAGCCGAACCACAGCAGCACGGCCCCCAGTACTACCATACTGACGTTGTGCGGCGCCATTGGCTCTTTGCCGTAGCCCAGGCGCCTGCCGAAGATGAGCGCCGCCACGAGCGCCGCAACGCCGGCGTTGATGTGGACGACGGTGCCGCCGGCGAAGTCGAAGGCGCTGCCGCCCCACAGGTCCTGCAGCCAGCCACCCTGTCCCCATACCCAGTGGGCCACCGGCGAGTAGACAACGGTCACCCAGATCACGGTGAAGACCATGAGGGTGCTGAACTTGGCTCTCTCTGCGAAGGCGCCGATGATAAGGGCGGGCGTTATGGCGGCGAACATCAGTTGGAACACCATGAACACCTGATGAGGGATGGTGTCCGCGTAGGGACCGGGCTCCAGCCCCACGTTTCGGAGGCCGAACCAGGTGAGGTTGCCGAAGAGGCCACCCACGTCTGGCCCGAAGGCCAGGGTATAGCCCCAGAGCACCCAGACCACGCTGACGACGGCCAGGATGGAGAAGCTTTGCATGATGGTGGCGCTGGCGTTTTTGTTGCGCACCAGGCCGCCGTAGAAGAAGCCGACCCCTGGCGTCATCAGCATCACCAGGGCGGCGGAGATGAGAATCCAGGTGGTATCGCCAGAATCTATTCCACTGGGCATGATAGATAACCCTCCCTAATATGTCTTTGCGACAATTTATCACGATATGCGGGGAGGTTGTGTTACGGGCGTGTTACGCGGCGATTAAGCCGATGTTACGGGAGGGGGTCAGGGGCTCACGCGCGGAAGCGGTAGCCGACGTTGCGCACGGTCTCTATGAAGGTGTGGTGGCGGTCCTCAATCTTGGAGCGCAGGCGGCGAATGTGTACGTCCACCGTACGGCTGCCGCCGTAGAAGTCGTATCCCCAGACCTTGTTGAGGAGGGTCTCACGGTTGAATACGCGGTCTGGGCTGGTGGCGAGGAAGCGCAGGAGCTCGTACTCCTTGTAGGTGAGATCCACGGGCTGGCCGGCTATGTGGACGGTGTAGTTGGCCAGGTCCATCTCCAGGTCGCCGCAGCGGAGGACGTTCCGGGCGTCCACGCCGGTGCGGCGCCAGAGGGCCTGGCGCAAGCGGAGCGTTAGCTCCCCCGGGGAGGCCGTAGTCGCCAGGAAGTCGTCCAGGCCGAGGGCCGGGTCGAAGCTGGGCGGGCGCTCCGGGTCTATAACGGCGATAACAGCGGGGCCGACCCCCGTTTGCGCCTCCTGGAGGATGCGCTTGACCTCCGTGTCCTCGGCCCCCGCTGCCAGATCAAGGAGGATGACGTCAGGCGAGTAGTTGTCGCTATCCGCTGTCTCGCCCGGGGCCCGCAGGACGACCTCATACCCGTCTTCTTCCAGCGTTCGCTGGAAGGGGGAGAGGATTTCGCTGCCGATCATCAGCACCTTTCGCATGGGGGTAGGATAGCGCACTCATGCTGAGCCGGCAAACACGCTCGGGTCGATGGATGTCATTTCCTCCTGGTAAACGAACTCCTCCAAGTCTTTAATGCTGCCGTAGGAGACCCGGTCAATAATTGTGTCCTCCATGCCCATCATCCTGGCCGGTGTAATTACAAAGTCACCCCAGCGCTCGTTGATGGCGTCCAGGGCCAGGGTGAGATCGCGCTTCTTCTGCTCATCCTCAAGAAAGGAGAGTTGCTGTAACGGGTTTTTGACCAGGTTGTAGCAGGAAACGGCCAGAGAGTGTAGGCGCTTCCCCTGTGGCGCCCTTGTATAGAGCTGCGATGCTTGTCGGTAGAGATCATTGGAGGCGAAAAGAGGTGTTGAGTTCAGCGCCCTCTGCTGCCAGTGGGTCCCGTTGGTATAATGGCAAGCCACTTGGACACCGCGGGCGGCGTAGCCCAATCGTCGCATGCGCCTCCCCACCTTCTCAGTAAGTTTACAAAGTAGGCGTGTGACTTCAACGGGGCCAGCTCTCTGATTCTTTAGGGCATGGGAGTGCCCTATGCTTTTCCTGCCAAAGTCGACATCGTCGATTTCCCAACCTCGCAGCCGCAAGTGCCAGTAGTAGCCGATGATGCTCTCAAAGGCAGCCAGCAGGGTCTGGGGCGAAGCGTCCAACATATTAAGCGGTGTACAGATTCCTACTCTCAAGAGCCGTTTCTTGTTCTGTTCCTTGATACCGAAGAGGTCAGTTAGATCCATCCTGGCTAACACCGGGCGCAAGTTGGCGGCGTTGATTTCGTCCAGGCCATCAGGCTTGTGCAGATTGGCCGCCAGCTTGGCTAAGAAGCGGTTGGTTGCGATGCCGATAGAAACGGTCATCCACTCGCCAACATCGCGGCGAATAGCAGCCTTGATCTCCTGCCCTACGGTGTGGAGACCTCGCTTATAGGCGAGGGTGCGGCCGAAATCCAGGTTCATTTCATCGATGCTTTTAACCTCGACGGTAGGAGTGTAGGCGCGGAAGAGCTGTAAAAGCTTTCGGTTGATGAACCGATATTTCCGGGGGTCGGGAGGCAGGACGATTAGGTTGGGACAAAGCTGTCTGCCTTCCCTGACTCTCATGCCGCATTTAATCCCCAGCTTTTTGGCCTCAACGCTAGGGGCCAAGATACAGCCGTTGGGAGTGGTGTAGGCAGCGACGGCGATGGGTTTACCCCGCAGGAGAGTGTTGGCCTGCTGCTCAATGGTTGCGAAGCAGGAGTTCAAGTCGATGTGCATGATAGGGGAGGGGTTGCGGTTGATGGCCGCCGCTCCCAGTAGGTTAGTCGGGTAGGCCATCGGAGACTTCCGTCAAAACCCAATGGAGGGTTTCAGTATCCAGTTCCAAGCGAAAGAACATCGTGCCATCGGAGACAGAGAAAACGTGGAACAGGGTACGCCCAGAGTGATAGGTATGATGAAGGCCGACCTGGGTGATTGTATACGTGCGGCCTTGCCGCTTAAGGTGTTTTGGGGTAATCCGCTGTGTTTTGTGGTCGAAGGTCAGGTTTACGCTGACTTTCTCACGCAGAGTCTCTCTCATAACATACCCTCAAACACCGTTTAACACATTATGAGAACATGCGTTCTCTCGTCAAGGGGGCAGCGTCAGCGCCTCAACGCTGCTACTCAACTGAGGCGCCTGCTATCATAGAAGTTGTGGCAGGCGAAGGTGTGCAGCGCAAGCCAGAGTGGCTGAAGGTTCGTTTTCCGGGTGGCCCCAACTATGTGCGGCTGAAGGGGCTGATGCGGGAGAAACGGCTGCATACGGTTTGCGAGGAGGCGCACTGCCCTAACATCGGCGAGTGCTGGGAGGCGGGCACCGCCACCTTCATGATCTTAGGCGATACCTGCACTCGGGCCTGCGGGTTCTGCGCGGTGACCTCGGGGCGGCCGAAGGCTTTGGATATGGGAGAGCCGTTGCGGGTGGCGCAGGCGGTGCGGCGGATGGGGCTGACCCACGCTGTGGTCACCTCCGTGAACAGGGATGATGAGCCGGACGGGGGCGCCGCTATCTTCGCCGCGACGATTCGTTCGATCCGGCGTCTCTGTTCGGGGACCAGCGTGGAGGTGCTTATCCCGGACTTCATGGGCAATTGGCAGGCGCTGGCGACGGTGATGGAGGAGCGGCCGGAGATCCTGAACCATA
>JADFKX010000194.1 GCA_022564695.1 Chloroflexota bacterium
GGCGGCCCTGGCGGAAGGGGCGGGCGAGGAGATAGTGGGGAAGGTGACCTACGCGGTGATGACAGTAACGAATGGCGAGACGTTCGAAGGGGAATGGGTGCTCATTCAGCGACCGCCAGATTTGCGCCTCGAGTTCTCCGGCAAGGAAGATGGTGTGGAGTTCCGCACCATACTCATCAACGCAGGCGACAAGTCCTATCTCTGCGTATCTAGTGCTGGTCAGGAGAGCTGCTTCGAGACCGAAGAGGCCGAGGCGGATACGTCACTCTTAGCCCCGCTCTTCGATGTACTACGGGAGATCGCTGAGGACATCGGGAGTGTGGAGATCATCAACAGGTCGCAGCAGGCGATCGCGGGCACGAATGCTACGTGCTTCACGGTCAGCAGCACACTGGCCAGTCTGGGAGAGGGGGAGATATGCTTCTCCCAGGACGGCCTACTACTGTATCTGCGAAGCAGGGTGGAGGGAGCACGCTCCACTTTCGAGGCGACGTCTGTCTCCTTAGAGGTGACGGACAAGGACTTCGAGCCGCCGTACGACATCGCGACTGCGGAGTCCGGCATCCCTACGCCGCCCTAGCGGCGCGGCTGCACGAGGGGCAGGTTCCGGGCTTGGCCGATGGGGACAACCATGGCGCCATGAGGCGCCTAGGCGACTGCGGTAATAGAGCGGTTGGATATAGAGGGAGGGCGTGATCGACGGCGCGCCGGTCACTCAGCTGGCTGGATTACAGCTATGTCGCCGCAGGCGACGATGTTGTCCAGCGACTCCGCTGATTCATGGACGGCGATAGCGAAGTCGCCGGCCAGAAGATCGTTTAGGAGCGCGACGGAGGTTGTGGACGAGCGCCCGCTGATCAGGCTGCCCAGGGGGTAAACAATGGCTCTAAGGTCATCACATGACCCCTCGTGGATATGCACGGGCTGAAAGCCGCCCTCCGGTCCGGGTTGTATGACGATAAAGATCTCGGTCCGGCTGGGCCCGTCTGCAATAGTGAAGGCCCGGAGCAGCGCCTCCCCTGACTGACCAGCGCCATCGGTGCTATCCAGTGATAGGATGACGGCGCCCGGAGAGGTTGAGCGCGGGAGGAGGGGTGGCTCTGCGATCCCTCCCGACTCCCGCAAGGCCTGCCACTCGGCAGTCTCCGCGTCGGCGAGGTCCGGCAGTAGGCGGAGCAACGAGATTTCGCTGCCCCTTACTTCGACTGTGATCAATTCGATCAGCCGCTCGAAGCCGGAGATGCGGAGGGAAGCGAGTGATGATCTCTCGATCCGTCCCGTTGCGGTACCGCCCGACGTTTCCAGGTCGATAGGCGTGACGCTAAGGCTTAGGTTCACCGCCCGGTCCTGGAGGAAGTCCAGGATAGCATCCCGCCCGGAGAACGCGTCCGGCGGCCCGTGGTTGTAGTCCTCGAAAACCGCATCTTTGGCGAACAGCTCGGCGGCCGCTGCCGCATCGCCGTCATTGATCGCGTTCCAGAGCTGTTCTAGGAGCGCCTCCGGATCGGCTGTGACCGTAGGCGTCTGTTCATCCGGCGTTTCGTCGCCCCCATCGGGTGTCTCGCCAGGGCCCGGTGTTCCCTCACCGTTGCCGCCACAGGCCGCCGCGATTGCGATCAGTAATACGGATACAAGGCTGAGCGATAAATAGAATGCGCGTGGATGCTTCGTTCGGGGTCTCCCTTCTGGAAATTGGGCACATTATAGCATGAGGCCATACGGCGGAGTAGGCCGTAGGCCGCCGGCGGGTGACGGTTGATGTGGTGGAGACGCTTGTGGCGAAAGAATGCATGGCAGCGGAGGTTCAGGGAGAGGCGACCGCCGCCAGTTAGTCCGTTGGGCAGGACAGATGCCGGCATAAGCGCCGTGGCCCGCCCCGAACCGGCGGATTCTCGCCGGCGGCGATGTCGGTTGCCTTCTACGGCGCCCCGGGCTCTATGCTGATGAACAGCCCAACGCCGAAGTGGCATCCGGTGTCGATCGCACTCTCGACCCCACAACCGACGCTGAACCCGAAGATCTTGTAGCGCTTCGGATCAACCTGCTGACCGTCGTTGCTACTCTGCTCCCATACCTCTGAATAGGCCACCGTCTCTCCTGGTCCGATAGTCTCTTCACCTACGGCCTGCGTGAACGCCTTCTCAAATGACCAGCGCCAGACCTCCTGGCCCTGCTCGTCTTCGGCGATGAACTCGTAGCGCTGGCCGTCGGGGTAAAAAAGACGCGCGGGGTTGTCGGCGCAATTAGTCAGCGTCAGAGTCATTGATACCGGCTCACCGATGACGTACTCAGATAGTCCGTCGCCGAACTCTAGATTGCTGATGAGTCCCAGGTCTCTTTCCCGCCCGCTGGGACAGCCGCTCGCCCCTGGAGTGCCCTGCTGTGGAACCGGCGTAGATAGCGGCGTGGACGTAGGTGTTGGCACTGGAGATACCACCTCTGTTAGCTCCGGCGATGGGCCCGGCGAAGCTGGGGACACGGAAGAGTCGCCGTTGCAGGCGGCGAGTGCAAGCGCGGCGATGACGCCAAGAGCTGTCGGTGCGACGATCACTCTGAATCGCATGTTGCTGCAAGTATATGCGGTGGTGTCGTATTCGGGCACCAGGCACGTTCTCGTGGCTGGCACGGCGTTGGATCGTCTTCCCGGGGCCGATCGCTTGTCAGCTTGACATGTCCGCTCGCCTCAGCCCACAATCGACACACCGGACAGGAAGATGGAGGATGGGACGAGGAGGCCTTCAGGCTGGCACAAGATCGTATCGTGCTTTGGGGCGCGGTCAAACGATCTGCGGTGGTTACGCTAGTGATCGCTCGCTCTGCCTCGTCTCCAGGGCGCCTCACCTTCGGGTTGGCCCTGGCCGCCGCCCTCGTAGTGGGCGTACTACTCGCCTCCGGCTGTGGAGGAGGGGGGAACGGGCCTCCGAGCTCCACCCAGCCGGCCAACGCGGGGGGGCCGAGTTCGTCACCCACACCACCCCCTACGCTCATCACCCCCAGCGGTGGGAGGATCGCGTTCGTCTCGCACCGCAACGGCTTCGCCGAGATATATTCCGCATACGCTGATGGCTCAGGGCTCGTAAACCTGTCCAACCAGTTCGCGCCCGATAATAGCCACCCCGCCTGGTCCCCGAACGGCTCCCGCATCGCCTTCACCTCCACGCGCGATGGCAACGGGGAGGTCTACGTCATGAACGCGGACGGCTCCGGCCATACTCGCCTTACGAATGACCCCGCATCCGATGGGTTCCCTGATTGGTCACCTGACGGGGGACGCATCGCCTTTGTTTCCGGCCGCGACGGTAACGGCGAGGTATATGTAATGAACGCGGACGGATCGGATGTCACGCGTCTCACGGATGATCCAGCGTTTGATGGCTTTCCCGCCTGGTCCCCCGATGGCACACGCATCGCCTTCGAGTCCGGCCGCGATGGCAATAACGAGATCTACGTCATGAACGCCGATGGCACGGAACTCACCCGGATGACCGACGACCCCGCGGTGGATTTCGCTCCCTCTTGGTCGCCTGACGGCAGCCGTATAGCATTCGCGTCGGAGCGGGATCTCAACGTCAACGTCTATGTCACGAGCGTCGATGGTGCTCCCGTACGCATCACCAATGATCTCGCTGACGACGGGGATCCCGCCTGGTCGCCGGACGGCTCCCGCATCGCCTTTTTCTCCGACCGGGACGGACGGCGGGAGATCTACGTTATGAACGTCGCCGGTGAACCAGGTCTGGCCCGATTGACCGACGACGATGCCAGCGAATTCTCAC
>JADFKX010000034.1 GCA_022564695.1 Chloroflexota bacterium
CACCGCAACCCAGATGCTGGAGTCCATGACCGGCAGCCCACGGCCGACCCGCGCGGAAGCCTCCGACGTGGCCAACGCCATCTTGGACGGAACGGATGCTGTAATGCTTTCCGCGGAGACGGCGGTGGGACGCTACCCGGTTCAAGCGGTGCGCATGATGGCCCGCATCGCTAAGGAGGCGGAGAGTGAACCGGGAGGCGGCCACACCGAGGGGCGCCGGCTGAGCCACGCCCACGCCATGAGCCGCGCCGCCTGCAAGCTGGCCACAGACGTCCACGCCTCGGCCATCGTCGTCTTCACCCGCTCCGGCTACTCGGCATACCTCGTATCGAAGGATCGACCGAGGATTCCGATCTTCGCGTTCACTCCGAGCGAGGCGGTGTCCCGACAACTGGCGCTATGGTGGGGCGTCACGCCGCTGGTCGCCGACTTCGCGCCGACGGCGGAAGAGATGATCCCCCACACAGACCGCTATCTGGTGGAACAGGGCCTGCTACAAACGGGGGACGTGGTAGTCGTCGCCCGCTGGTCACCGCTACGGGCCAAGGTCTGGACGAACTTCGTTCAGCTCCACCGTCTGGCCACCAAGAACGCTGACGCCGGACTCTTGACAGACTGACTCGCTGCTGGCAAACGCCCACTCGAGGAGCGCCACAGCGTCTTCGTAGATGCTTGAGCTACCCAGCGCTGAGACGATTAGGCGTCTCTCCCCCCTCTCCGCCGCCGCCACGATAGTCTGTTGCGCCGCGTCCGTGTAACCTATTTTCACCCCCAGCGAGTCCGGATACGAGTACACGAGCCGGTTACCGTTCCACAGAGGCGGGCCGTCCCAGGCCGGCTGGTACGTAGTTGTACGGGCGATGGCCGCCAGCTCCGGCTGCCTGATCAGCTCCCGCCCCAGCATTGCGATGTCGAACGCGGAGGTGTACTGGCCGAACTCGTCCAGGCCGTGAGGGTTCGTGAAGTAGGTGTCGCTCAGCCCTAGCTGCTCCACCTTGTCGTTCATCAGATCGACGAAGGCAGTGGTGGTAAAGCCAACGTATTCAGCGATAGCAATGGCGGCATCGTTACCGGAAGGGAGAAGCAGACCGTAGAGCAGATCGCGCAGGCTAAGCTGCTGTCCGGGCTCCAGCCCCATGACAGTCGAGTCTGTGGCGAGGGCAAGCTCCGCCCCATCCACCCGCACGTCAACGATCTCCGAGAGGTCAGCTCGCTCCGCGGCGACCAGCGCAGTCGCGATCTTGGTGAGGCTGGCAGGCGCCAATCTTTGATGCACGTTATCGCCGTACAACAACGCCCCGCACGGTTCCTCGATGACGATCGCCGCTCGAGCAGTGATCAGAGGCGGCGCCGCGTCGCTGACGAAGTTCGATTCGTCCGGAGAGGGCGCGCAGGCGCCACCGAATGTGCATCCTACTGAGACGTTGACGGCCGGCTGGCAGCCTTCACCGCTTGGGCATGCTGAGGAGCCGACAAGTAGTCCGTCGCTGCCATCAGATAAGCGGGACGCCAGAATCACGAAACCTATCACCAGCGCCAGCGGAAGCAGGAGCAACCACTCTCGCTGCCCAGGGCGGTTGCGGCGCCGCGGATACCCGTATCTCCGTCTACCCATCGAACCTCTCTAGTTAAATGCAATCAACGTGCGTTTGGTTAAAGGGATGAAGCCGCTTTTGACACTAATTTCCGAAGCGCCAACGATGCTTGGCTAGTCCGGGATCGCCAGCACGATCAGCCAGGCCAGCCCGAAGCACACGGGGAAGGTGACAATCCAGGCGGCCACGATGTTGTAGGCAACGCCCCAGCGAACCGCGGAAAGGCGCCGGGTCGACCCCACACCCATGATGGCGCTGCCAATGGTCTGGGTGGTGCTGAGGGGGATGCCGAAGCGAGAGGTCACCGTCAGTGTCACGGCCGCCGCCGTCTCGGCCGCGAAGCCCTGATAGGTCTCCAGATGGGTGACGCGCATGCCCAGGGTGCGGATGATGCGCCAGCCGCCGGTCATGGTGCTGAGACCCAGCGTCCCCGCTCCCAGGAAGATCACCCACAGTGGCACATTGAACTCCGCCGAGGGCGTCTCGTTGTAGACAGCCAGGGAAAACGCCATCACGCCTATCGCCTTCTGGCCGTCCGCCGTACCGTGACTGAACGCCATGAACGCCGACGATATGATCTGTAGAGGGCCGAACAGCCGTCGCATCGCCGAGGGGTTGGCCCGCCGGAACAGCCACAGGACGGCCACCATAATGAGAGCGGCCCCGGCGAACCCGAAGACCACCGCGGCGCCCACGCCGGTGAACACCTTCTCCCAGCCGCCCCCCAGCAGTACATCCGTACCGGCCACCCCCACGGCAGCGCCGGCGAGGCCCGCCACGAGACCATGGCTCTCGCTGGTGGGTAACCCGAAGAAGGCGGCGAAGCTGCTCCAGAACACCACAGCCAGCGCCGCCCCGGCCGCAATCTGCAGTCCGCCGCCGGACCCGGCGACGTCTATAACCGCGTCAATATCCACGATGTCCCTGCCGATGGTCGTCGCCACCGCTGTCCCGGCAAAGACGCCGACTAAGTTCAAGACTGCCGCCATCGCCACCGCGATGATCGGTCGCAGAGCTCTGGTCGAGATCACGGTGGCGACCGCGTTAGGGGCGTCCGTCCAGCCGTTGACCGCCTCGAAGGCGAGTATCGCCGCGAAAGTGAAAATCAGGAAACCGAACGTGTCGGTCAACGGGCCTCGAATGAAAAGAGAGAAGCGGCGCTTCCCTCTTCCAACAAGCGTATCCCGCCGTTAGGCATGCTTGAGGACGATCGCTTCCAGGACGTGAGCGACCTGCTCAGCGCTGTCGGTAGCCTCCTCCAGCTGGTCGTAGATGTCACGCCACTTGATGATGTCCACGGGGCTCATCTCGCCCCGGAACAGCTCAGCCATGGAGTCCAGGAAAAGGCTATCGGCCTCGTTCTCCAGGCGGTTAATCTCCTTGAGCTGCTCCAGGATCGACTTGAGTCTACCCTTGTGCCGCAGGACCGAAACCGCTTTCTCCAACTGGATACACTGGAGGCGGATAAGATCAGCCAGGCCGCGGGCCGCGGCTGTGGGCTGGGTGATGCCGTAGGTGCGGATGGCCGTTGACGCACCCTCAATGTAGTCCATAACGTCGTCCATGCGCTGGGCCAGCGCGGCGATGTCCTCACGGTCAAAAGGAGTGACGAACGTCTTGTGAACCTGGAGGTAGATCTCATGGGTGATCTCATCGCCCTCGTGCTCCAGGTCCTTTAGGTGGGCCGTCTTGGTGTCTACGTTTTCGAAGTGCTCCAGAAGATCCGTTAAGGCTTCACTGGCCACCACCAGATTACGAGTGCTCTGGTCAAACAGCTCGAAGAACCGGCCGCTGCGGGGGATCAGGGAAAAGCGCATACGTCCTTGCTCACTTGTTGCCAGAGCAAACGTAGCAACCGCCCTTGGCACTGTCAAGGCCCGGCGAGCGCCACTTCAGCCAATATTTCCGACACCGCCGATGGGCATGCCGCGATCAGCCAGAGGGCGCCCGCGCCTCACCCAGGATCAGCGGTCGCAGCCTGGATGCAGACCGTCTGCTACAATGGATGATAGACGTATTGGAAGGGAGCAGCTATGGTCAGCGAAGAGGTTGTGACGGAGGCCCTCAAGGAGGTCTATGACCCCGAACTGCATTACAACATCGTCGACCTGGGACTCGTATACGAGGTGGACATCAAGGACGGCGACGTCCACGTACTGATGACGCTGACCACCCCTGCCTGCCCCGTCGGCCCCATGATCATCGAGCAGGTCCAGGAGACGGTGGGCATCATGCCGGGCGTGAAGGACGTCGACGTCGAGATCACTTTCGACCCGATGTGGAGCCCCGACCTGATGAGCGACGAGGCGAAGGCCGGTCTCGGCATAGACTAGAAAGCGAGCCCCAGTTGGAAGACCGCTACCCCGGCAAGCTCACCATCGAGATCAAGTACTGCGTAGTCTGAGGCTACCTGCCCCTGGCCGCCTGGATGGCGACCGAGATATGGCACGACTTTGGTGAGGATGCCCCCATCACTCTGATCCCAGTGGCCGACGGACGGCTGGAGCTCTCCGCTAACGGCGAGATGCTGTTCGACCGTAAGGCGGAAGGCGGCGTCTACCCTGAGATGAAGCGCGTCCGCGAGATCAAGCAGCAGATCAAGGCCCGGCTGCAAACGTTGAGCGTTTCACGCTAGGCGCCCCTCATAGAGGAGACGTTAAGGTCTCCAATTCCATCTGGAGGGCTGAAACTCTCTGCTACAGCGTGTGTTCCGCGCCTAGCAACGCCCTGTACCGCCCCAGCGCCATCAGCGGCCAGTAGTTCCGGTACAGGTGATACTTGATATAGAAATCGCCTGGAAAGCCGGTGGCGGTAAACTGAGGCTCCTCCCACTGCCCATCCTCCTCCTGCCGTTCCATCAGATACGATACGCCCCGCTCCACAGCCCGCTGGTGCGGGCCATCGTCTCCGGGCTCGGCCGCCAGGAGCGCCAGCAGCGCCCATGCCGTCTGCGAGGCCGTGCTGGGGCCGATGCCGGCCAGCTGCGGGTCTTCGTAGCTCTCGCACGTCTCGCCCCAACCTCCGTCCTCATTCTGCTTCTGGATGAGCCAGCGCACCGCCCGCCGCACGTACGGTCGCGTCATATCCTCTCCCACCGCCTTGAGGGCGGGCAACACCGCACCAGCCCCGTAGATATAGTTCACTCCCCAACGCCCCCACCAGCTACCGTCCGGCCTCTGCTCTTCACGGAGGTAGTCCAGCGCCCGGCGCACCTCCGCCGAGTCCCCATGGCCCAGCAGGCCCAGCGCCTCAACGATGTGCGCGGTCACGTCCTCCGTGGGGTAGTCGATCACCTCACCGAAGTCGCAGAACGGTATCTGGTTGGCCAGCCTCTGCGTGTTATCTCTATCGAAGGAGCCCCAACCGCCGTTCTTAGACTGCATGGCCAGCAGCCAGCGCCCTCCCCGCGCCAGCGCCCTCTCCCTGCGCTTTTCGTCCGGCAGCCGCGTGCGCGCCAGCGCCATCAGGACCTCGGCCGTGTCATCCGTATCCGGGTAGAGATCATTCTCGAACTCGAACGCCCAGCCACCGGGCTCCACACCCCGTACCTTCACCTGCCAGTCGCCGCCGCCCAAGATCTGCTCGCGCAGCAGCCATCGACCCGCCCTCACCAGCGCCGGGTGGTCCGCCGGCAGGCCCGAGTCCAGGAGCCCGATCATCGCCAGCGCCGTGTCCCACACCGGCGAAAGGCAGGCCTGCGGGTTGAAGATACGATCATCCTCCACCGCGAAGGCGCCCTCAAACCCCTCCAGCCCCCTGCGCATCACCGGATCGTCCAGCGAGTAGCCCCGCAGTTTAAGAGCGATGAGCGAATACACCCACGGCGGCTGTATGCCGCCCCACGATCCGTCCGCCTCCTGGTGCGAAACGATCCAGCGCTCCGCCGCGCGGTAGGCCGCCCGTCGTAACGGCATGAACGCCACACGCTCGTAGCGCCGCAACAGGCCGTCCGCGGCGTGGAAGAAGCGTCGCCAGTTGAGCCACCCCGCGGGCCGCGGCAGCGAGTAGTCAATCCGGTCACGCGGCGCCGGGTACAGCTCGTCGATGCGGGCCGAATCTGGTATGGGGCAGATGGGGCGTTCGTTCAGGAGGATGAGCATCGGCACCAGCGTCGCCCGCGCCCAGGACGCGAAATCGTAGATGTTCAGCGGGAACCAGGGCGGCAGGAACATCATCTCCGGGGGCAGCACCGGCACACCCCGCCAGTCCCACTGGTCGAACAGGGCCAGCCATATCTTGGTGAACACGCGGACCCTGGGCACGCCGCCCGCCGACAGCACGAACTCCCGCGCCTTCCGCATCGGCGGCTCCTCCGCGGAGACGCCCGCCAGCTTCAGCGCAAAGTAGGACTCCACCGTGGCGTTGATGTCCGGCGGCCCACCGTGATAAATGCTCCAAGCGCCGTCCGGCCGCTGCTGACTGCGCAAGTAGTTCGCGATCTTCCGCCAGCGCCCCTCCTCCGCAACCCCCAGGAAGTGAGTCAGCAGCAGGTACTCCGCCGCCATGCACACATTGGACTCCAGCTCGCCCCACCAGTAGCCATCCGGATGCTGCGAACGCAGGAAGTACTCCTGAGAGCGCCCAACCGCTTCGTCGACGGCCACGGCGATATCGCGGTTCGCGGCCAAACCGCTCTCCGCTCTCACATTCGATCTCTCTACAGCTATGACACGACCCCTTTACGTTTGTCGGGCAGGCTCCGCCGACGGCAACGTCTTGAAAGCGCCGACAAACGCCTCCAGGAAGCGGGTCAGATTCCCCAGCGCCCGTCGCTCCGACACGGCCATTGAGAGTATTCGCGGCACCTGTCCCGGGTGCTTGAGCGCGTACGGCAGGACACGCCAAAGCCGCGTAGAGCCGTCAGGCTGCACGACACCCGGCAGCGCCGGAAGCGTGTCGCCCTGCTCGTCCAGCACGACGCGAACCGCCAGGAAGGGCAGCCCCCTCTCCCGCGCCACCGTCCCCAGACAGTAGCTCTCCATCTCCACCACGTCCAGCCCTCTCGACTGCCACAAACCTTTCTTCTCCGCCGGTTCGCCTACGACTCGATCCACGGTGAGCGACTGCCCGACCCGTACGCGAACGCCTCCCGCCTCGGCGGCGGCGAGGGCCTGGCTTAGAACCCCTTCGTCTGAGTGCACCGGGGCGACATGAGGGTCCCCAGACGACGCTGCCTGCACGGTTTGACACAAGACGAGATCGCCCGCTCTAAGCTTCGGATCGAGGGCTCCGCAAACACCTACCGAGAGCACCAGCAAAGGCCGGTGATCCTCCAGCACCGCGCGCAGGACGGCCTCGGCTCGTTTACCTATTCCTGTGCGGCAGAGCAAGACTCGCTTACCACGCCAATAGCCCAAACGGAGCTGGCGTACGCCCGCGGATGTGCGCTCACGACCGGTTAGCCGACGCTCAAACCCCGCCAGCTCCCGGCTCATGGCGGCGAACACCGCGATCATCAGGACACCGGCCGCTCTTTCTTGGGCTGTGCCTTCTTGGCGGTCTCCCTGCGGCGGCCGAAACCTCGTACGCGGCGGCCCGGCAGGACGGATCTCGCCGCCAGCTCAATGAACGCCCCCGGCTTGTTCATCGCCTCCAGGATCGCCGACCCCTCGAAGCCGCAGTGCATCATGCAGGTGTCACAGCGGGGGTCTTTGCCCAGGCCGTAAGCGTCCCACTGGACGGTGGTCATCAGCTCCTCATAGGTCTTGGCGTGCCCATCAGCGATGAGGTAGCAGGGCTTGCGCCAGCCGGCCGGCGTGTAGGTGGGCATCGTCCACTGGGTGCAGGTGTAATCGCGCTTTCCCTGGAGAAAGTCCAGGTACAGGGGGTTGTTATAGAAGCGTATCCCATCCTTGCACCCCTCGAATATGCGGCGGAAGAAGCTCTGCGCCTCCTCTCGCTGCATGAAGATGTCGTGGTGCGCTACCTCCTTGTACTGGAACGCCGGCGAAACCATCATCCCCTCGACACCCATATCGTTGAGCATAGCGAACAGCTGGTGGTACTCCTCCGGTCGGTTGCCGCTGAACAGCGTGGTGTTCGTGCAGACCCGGTAGCCCCGCGCGCGGGCCTCCTTGATCGCCTTGATCGCCACATCGTACACACCTTTTCGCTCCACCGCGATGTCGTGCGTCTCCCTCAACCCATCCAGGTGCACCACCAACGAGAAATAGGGTGACGGCGGGATGACCTTCATCCCCTTCTTAAACAGCAGCGCGTTGGTGCACAGGTAGACGAACCGCTTCTGTTTGACGATCCCGGCCACGATCTCCCCAATCTGAGGGTGCATCAGCGGCTCTCCGCCGGCGATGGACACGACAGGTGGGTTGCACTCCTCCACCGCCCGCATGCAGTCCTCTACCGTGAGTTGCTGATCGATGATCGGCTCGTACTCACGAATGCGGCCGCAGCCGGTGCAGGTAAGGTTGCAGTCCTCCAGCGGCTCCAGGATCATCGTCAAGGGGAAGTACTTGCGGCCCCGTAGACGCTGTTTTAACAGATACCATCCAAGCTTCAGAGACAGCCAAAGAGGTTGTCCAGCCACGATAGCTCCTTCCCAGGGATCAGTAATCCCGCTCCAATATAAAGTCAGCCACCCGCCGCAGCTCCTCGGCGGGGCGTTTGCTTAGACCAGCATGATCCAACTCCGGCAACGCCCGCTCCCTGTACTCCTCAGCCACCGTGCGACAGTACGCCTGCGCCCCCACCGAATCCAGCGCTGAGAGCACCGTGGATACGTCCGAATCGCTCAGGCGCGGCTGCGAGTAGACCCGTCGCAGATCCTCAGCCGTCACGCCTTCCGCCCGAGCCAGCGCGTACACGACCGGAAGCGACTTCTTGCGATTGCGGATGTCCGCCGCGGGCTCCTTTCCCGTCCGGTTCTCCGCTCCCCACACGCCTAGCATGTCATCACGTATCTGGAACGCCACGCCCAGCCAGCGGCCGCAGCGCCCCAGCGCCACCGCCACCGCGAGATCGTCTGCGCCGACCAAGCCGCCCAGCCACAGGGCGCAGTCGAACAGGGCGCCGGTCTTCTTCTCGACCATCTCCAGGTAAGCGACCTCGCCCACGTCAAGACGCTCCTCAAAGCTGATGTCCAGGGCCTGGCCCTCGACGATCTCCAGCGTGCACTCGTCCAGAACGCGGGCAGCCTCCACAACACGCTCCGCCGGGACGCCTTCAGCGCCGAGGTTCAGCACCGCCAGGCGGCCCAGGGTCAGCAGGGCATCGCCGGCGTTGATCGCCTGGGCCTCACCCCAGACGCTCCACACCGTGGGGCGGTGCCTGCGCTCCGGGTCGCGGTCCTGGATGTCATCATGCACCAGTGAGAAGTTGTGCACCAGCTCCAACCCGGCGGCGGCGGGAAGAGCCACGCGCCAGTCACCTCCGGCGGCCTCACAGGCCAGCAGGCAGAGGGTGGGCCGCAACGCCTTGCCTCCCTGAGTGCGCAGAGGGCGTCCGTCTGCGTCCTCCCACCCCAGGTGATAGCGCAGCATACGGTGCAGCTCCTCCGGATGGCTGCCCGCGGGCAGACCGTGGCTCAGAAGGGCACGCAGCCGCTCATCCAGCGCTCCCCGGTAGCGACCGAAGGCGGGCGGCAGGTCCACCGCTACTCGCCCATGAGCTGCACCACCACCTCGCGATCGCGACCGTGATCCAGCTCAATCAGGAAGATCCGCTGCCACTGGCCAACGATCAGCTTGCCGTCCACCACGGGGACGGCTTCGCTGGCGCCGAGCAGCAGGTGCTGACAGTGGGAGTGCCCGTTGGGAAGCTCGCCGTTGTCTGAGAAAGCGTGGGCGGCCGCGTTATGCTTGTACTCAGCGCTACAGGGAGCGATCTGCTCCAGCATCCGTTCCATATCCGCCAGGAGCGCAGGCTCGTTCTCGTTAATCCGGATAGCGGCGGTGGTGTGCATGGAGAAGATGACCGCGAAGCCGTTGGTGACGCCTGAATCACGGGCCGCCTGTTCGATCCGCTCCGTTATGTCGATGAACTGCGGCCCCTTCTCGGTCCGGATATTAAAGGTCTGCGAGAGGAACTTCATTGCGGGATTTTCCTCCTTATCAGGCGTTCACTAGATTGGAAAGGGGCAATCGTCGTGCCCTCCGCTCTTTCGCATGGAGCATCTCAGCCAGTTTCTCCAGCCCCGCCACCACATCGTCCAGCGCACCCATAACCTCAGGATGATCCTCTTCGCCGTAGATTATCACCCTGAACCGGTCGGCGCATAGGCCCTGAGCGGCCTTCTGCGACTTTCTGATGGTCGATGGCGCGGCGACCGGCAAAGCAGAGCCCCAGCGCCTTCGCTCTCTCTGTCCTCATTGCGGCTCCCCTGACGATAATGGATAACAATTTTGCATGACCGCGGTCTTTAGGCGGCGGTCACCACCTCCTTTCCGGCGGCTGCCCGCCCCGCCGCCACCAGCACCTCCCGCGCCGCCATCAGACCGCTGCGTACGGCGCTTTCCATGGTGGCCGGCCAGCCTGTGTCCGTCCAATCCCCGGCCAGGAACAGATTGCCCACAGGCGTCCGCTGGCTGGGCCGCAGCCGTGAGACGCCCGGATGAGCCGCGAACGTGGCGTCCCGCTGCTTCACCACCAGCCCCCGCTTGAGCTCCGCCGTTCGCGCCGCCGGGAACAGGGACTTCACCTCTCGAACGAATAGCTCGACGATCTCTTGCGCGGGCATCTCCGCGAACTCTCGAGCGCCGCTTAGTGAGATATCCAGATACTGGCCGTCCCCGTCCTGCCCCCACAACTTCGACTTGTTGAACACCCACTGTAGAGGTGTGTTCAGGAAGGCCGCGAACTCCATGTCCGTCACCCGGCGGTCGTACCACAGGTGCACGTTGACGATGGGCGAGGTGTCCATGTGCCCGATCCGCCCGAAGAACGGCTCCTCTCGCAGCGATTTCGGCAGCAGCCTCAGCAGAGACCGATGATCCAGAGCCATCACGATGAACTGCGCATCCTCATCCGGCCCGCTGATCGCGGCACGTCCGTCCTCCACCTGCATCCCGGAGATGCTTCGCCCTAACTTCACCTCTCCCCCACGGGACTCGATGTACTCCCGCGCCGCCTCCGCCAGCAATGCCGACAGCCCAACCCTGGCCCAACCGACGTTGGCGCCGTTCCGGTCGCGCAGGAATCCTTCCTGGAATATCATCAGCGCCAGGTCAGCGCTGACCGTAGTGACGTCTCCGTTCAGCGTCGGCAGCACGATCAGGTTCCAGAAGCTGCGGATGGCGTTCTCCGTCTGACCGTGGGCGCGGAGCCAATGGGCGAAGGTGACGCCGTCCAGGCCGCGGCGGGCCGCCCGGTCCAGGGAGCGTATCCGCGTCATGGCGTAAGCCGCACGCACCTTCTCCGCCGGCGAGAGCGAGCGGAACCGCAACAGCGATGGGAGGAGATGCAGCGGCGGCGGCAGCGCCGCGCTCTGCAGCACGCTCTCTCCCCACACCTTATCGATTACCCGCACTCGCATCCGCTTCTGAAGGTAGGCGTTCCGCCACACACCCAGCCGCTTCAGGAGCCCGATGTATTCCGTGCAGCAGCCCATGAACACGTGCTGGCCGTTGTCCACTTCCACGCCGGACCGCTTATCGACGTAGGAGTAGGTGCGTCCGCCCAGGAAGGGCCGCTTCTCCACCAGCGTCACCTTGAGCCCAGCGTCGACCAGTTCGCAGGCGGCGGTGATGCCGGCCAGGCCGGCGCCGGCCACGATAACGGACGGCCTCTCGCTCACAGCACTAGGCTCCTCACCAGCTCTCGGCCGGCCAGCGCCAGCTTCTGGCCCGCGCTCAGGCTCAGCCGCCGCCTCAGCACCGTCTCCGGCGCCCGCTCGATGTCGTCCAGGATCGTGCTATAGATACCCGCCATGACCCCCACGCACGCCCTGGCCCGCCGCGGCAGGTAGGGAAGCAGCCGCCGCCCGCTCTCGTAGTACTCCCGCGCCCTCTTCACCTGAAACGACATTAGCCGGCGGAAGCTGTCAGTTGCTGCGCCCGCCCGCAGGTCGTCCTCCGTATAGCCGAAGCGGGCCAGTTCGTCCTGGGGCAGGTAGATGCGGTCCCGCTGCGAGTCCTCCTGGACATCGCGCAGTATGTTGGTGAGCTGGAGGGCGATGCCCAGGTCCGCCGCACGCTCGCGCGCCTGCCCATCGCCGCGATAGCCGAAGACCTCGATGGAGATCAGCCCCACGACGGAGGCCACCATGTAGCAGTAGCGCTTCAGCTCCTCGAAGCTAGCGTATCGCCGCACCGTCAGGTCCGTCTCCACTCCCTCGATGAGCCGGTAGAAGTATTCATGCGGGATGCGGTAACGGTCGATGGCGTCCCCGAGAGCGAGGAGAACCGGACCCCGGGGACGCCCCTCCAGACACCGGTCCAACGACTCGCGGTAGGCGGCGAGCCTGAGCGACGCCTCCTGAGGCGGCAGGCCGGCGTCCACGATGTCGTCGCACTCACGGGCGAAGGCGTAGGCTGCGTATATGGCGCGTCGCTGCTGGGCCGGCAGCAGCATGAAACCGTAGTAGAAATTCTTCGCCTCCCGCTTGGTGAGAGCCTGACAGTGGTCGTAGGCGAAGGTCAGCTCGTCCTTCACCTCGTCTCCCTCACGGATATCGGGAGGGGCAGGAGCCCCCGCAGCACCAGCAACGACTTCCGCGCCGGCGACAGCTTCGGACGCCTGCTCAGCACGTCGTACCCGATGTCCTCGATGGCGTCGAGCACCGCCAGCCCTCCCAGGCTGAACAGCCGCAGGTCAAGCCTGAGGCGGCCGCGCACCCGGGGTATCAGCTCCAGACCGCTACGGAACAGCTCGCGCGTCCTCCGGACCTGGAACGCCATCAAGTCGCGGAACCGTCCATCGAAGCGGGCCGCCAGCAGGTCATCTTCGCTGTAGTGGAAGCGTTCCATCTCATCCAGAGGGATGTAGATGCGGCCCTTGGCCTGATCGCGGCGCACGTCCTGCCAGAAGTTCGTAAGCTGAAGCGCCGTGCAGGTGACGTCCGAAAGCCGTTGCCGCTCTTCGTCTCGATACCCGAACAGGTACAGCACCAGGTGGCCCACCGGATTGGCGGAGTTCCGGCAATAGGCCTGCAGGTCGGTGAACGTCCGGTAGCGGTTGACCCGCTGATCCATCCGGTTGGCCTCGATCAGCCGCAAGAACGGCTCCGGTGGGATATCGAAGCGGCGGATCGTCTCTTGAAGGGCGACGAAAGCCGGCTGCTGCGCGTCGCCATCAAAGCAGCGCCGCAGCTCCGCCTCCCTGTCGTCCAGGAGCGCCAGCCGGTCGCCCTCGGCCTCGTCCCCCAGGTCATCCACACCGCGGCAATAGGCGTACACGGCGTGGACGTGGGGGCGCAGGGCACGTGGAAGCAGCCACGAGGCTACTGTGAAGTTCTCGTAGTGGCTCGTTGCGAGGCGTTGGCAGTAAGCGTACGCCTGCGCCAACGAGTAAGCCTTCGCCGGCCCCTCAGCTATCACGGGTCTCCCTCGCTACTAGGGGTACGAGCGCACGTACCTCCTCTGGCTACCCTACAGGTGGCTGCGTTGCGAGCCGCTCCGGCCGTGCGAGGAAGATGATGCTGGCTATGTGGGTGGGATGATGAAAATAGATAATGCCCGCGTGAAAGCCGTGATCCGCCAGCCTCTTCGACGCCTGCGGCCCAAGATTCGTAGTCGTCCCGCTATACTCAGACCTCCTACACGCCTGCTAGCACAAATTCTAGACGCCGACACGGACAGGTCAATAGAATTGCATTGCTAGAACAATGTCGCCCGCAAAGGCGTATAATGTGTCTAGCTGGAGGCCCATGTTGAGTGAGCGGGAAGAGCAGATAGAGGCGGACCTGAGCACTCAGGTCGCTCCGGCGCTACATATCCCGGATGCCGTGCGCATGGGCGTGATCGCCAGTTCCGAAGAACACGAGCTCTGGCTTCAGGGACACCTAATGGGCTGCGAGGGTTGCCGCGCTCCCCTCATCGCCCTGCTCTTGAAACGTACGGCGATTAGCGTGGGCCGGCCGCCGGAGATACCTTGCGCCAAGACCCGCAACGTCATGTTCCGTTATCTGGAAGGCGGCCCCGATCCGGACGACGCCACCTTCGTCCACATCTCCTCCTGCGATCTATGCGACGATCTGTTCTTCGAGCCCGCCCAGGCCGTGGTCCTCAAGGAGTACGAGCCTGAACATGTGGGCGAGATTGACTAGACATTCAGGAACCAGGCGTCCGCTTCCTCCGGTAGGACGGCGGCAAGCTCCTGCCGCTGGACTGGTTCAAGCGGCCGCTAAAGAGCGAAGAACACGCATCCGACGCGAGGAATCGCCTCCTCACCGGAGCACGCCGCCGTCGAGCCCAGACCGGCGCTGGCCTTATCCCGAATGCCGGTGGAGTCCTGGGTGGACATCATTCGGCCCAGAAAGAGCTGGTTATCAAGAGAAAGTCGGGCTCTGAGCCGGTGCGGCGCAGGTAGACCATCGCCTGCGGCGGCGCCACCTCGCGTCTCCCTGCCTTGACGGCGACCCCATGCGGGATATACATTGGTAACTGTACAGACAATCTCAACAATTCCAAGAGGTCATCCCATGAGTAAGATCATCGACTGCAACAAAGTGAATCCGGCCAGCGGCTGCGCCCACGTCGTCCGCGGCGAGACGGAAGAGGAGGTCCTGCGTAACGCCGCCGAGCACGCTAAGGAGCACGGCATAATCGATGTTACGCCTGAAGTGATGGAGATGATCAAGGCGAACATTGAGGACGAGGTCGCGGCCTAGACCCGCACCTTCAGCGCAATCGACTCTTGCGGCTGGCGAGCCTTTATCGTCGGCCGTTATTCGTCCCTGATCCGAACGTCCCTGCCCGAAAGGGCGCACCTGCTACCGGCGCCCGGTCCCCCAGCGGCGCAAAATGAGGACGCCAGCAGCGCCGGGCAAGGGCAGCCTGGAGCCCGCGCCCGATCCGCTGGACCAGAAGATCTAGGCCCGCACCTCGACCATGATGAGATCTGACGTCTGAAGAGCCTCTATCACCAGTCGCTTTTCGTCCCTGATCAGGGCGGCGTCCCCGCTGGTCAAGCGCTCAACGTTCAGGCTCACTTCGCCTTCGATCAGGAAGAAG
>JADFKX010000035.1 GCA_022564695.1 Chloroflexota bacterium
CGGCCTGGGATGAGGGTATCACGGGCGAAGACGTGACGGTGGCGGTGATCGATAGCGGTGTCAACAATGGGCGCGACTTCCACGGGAGGATCGTTGGTTCTCGCAACTTCAGCGAGGAGAAGTCCGCTACGGACCAGGGTGGCCACGGCACCTGGGTGGCGGGCATCATCGCCGGTAACGACCGTGACGGCCGCTACGTGGGCATCGCGCCGGGTGCAGACATACTCAGCGTGAAGGTGACCGGCGAGGATGGATCCGCGCGCGTAGGCGATGTTATCCGGGCCCTGCAGTGGGTAGTCGAAAGCAAGGACCGCTACGACATTCGGGTTATCAACATCTCTTTGAATTCGTCTATTCCAGACAGCTACCTGCTGGACCCGCTGTCGGCGGCGGTTGAGCAGGCCTGGTTCCAGGGCATCGTTGTTGTCGTGTCCGCCGGCAATCTGGGTGCAGCAGAGTTCGCGGCAGACCGCGCCCCGGCTAACGATCCCTACGTGATAACCGTAGGCGCGTTCGATGACAACGGCACGGCGGACCGCTCGGACGACGTTCTGGCCGGTTGGTCCAGCCGCGGCGTTACGGTGGACGGCTACGCCAAGCCTGAGGTGACGGCGCCCGGTGTGGGGATCGTGTCCACCTCCGGCGGTAAGGGCACATTCCTAGCGCAAGAGTATCCGGACAGCATTGTGGACCGCGACTACATCCGGCTCAGCGGCACCTCCGCCTCCGCAGCAGTGGTGTCCGGTATGGTGGCCTTGATGCTGGAGGAGGACCCGTCGCTGACCCCGGATGAAGTGAAGTTCCGGTTGATGGCTACTGGGACTTCGCTGACCGGCTCCCATGCGCCCGCCGCGGACGCCTTTAGCGCTACGTTTACCGCGATGGACGGCGAGGCTAACATCTTTGCCCTGCCCAACGATTTCATCGATCCGGAGACCGGGTTGATCATGGAGGATAGCATCCTGTGGCGCATCCTCTGGCGCATCCTCTGGCGAATCGACGGCGGTGATCTGCCAGACGAGTTCATCGATCCTGAGACGGGCGAGATCATGGAGGATAGCATCCTGTGGCGCATCCTCTGGCGCATCCTCTGGAATATCGACGGCGATGATCTGCCCAGCGAGTTCATCAACCCGGAGACGGGCGCGATCATGGACGATAGCATTCTGTGGCGCATCCTCTGGCGTATGGCCGAGGAGGCCAACGACGAAGACCTGCTCGACGAGTTCATTGATCCCGAGACAGGCGAGTTCCTGGAGGATAGCATCCTGTGGCGTATCCTCTGGCGTGTCCGTGACGGGGCCATCGACGATGCGGTAACCGACGAGTTCATCGACCCGGAGACGGGCGAGGTGCTGGAGGATAGCATCCTGTGGCGCATCCTCTGGCGTATCGCCGGCGATGATCTGGGCGACGAGTTCATCGACCCGGAGACGGGCGAGGTGCTGGAGGATAGCATCCTCTGGCGCATCCTCTGGCGTATCGTCGGCGATGATCTGGGCGGCGAGTTCATCGATCCGGAGACGGGCGAGGTCCTGGACGATAGCATCCTCTGGCGCATCCTCTGGCGTATCGTCGGCGATAATCTGGCCGACGGATCCATCGACCCGGGGGTGGGCGAGTCCATAGAGAATACTGTCCTCTGGCGCTAGGTGGGTGATCCCTATCACACTTGAAGCGAGAGCTCGCGCGTCCCCCTCTGAGGGGACGAAGGAGGGCAGCCAACGGCTGGCTGACGGTCAGCACATGGGGAGGAGACGAACAGGCTGCCTCTCTTGGGCATGCTGTACCTGGCATCTGTCTACGTCGCTGCGGTAGGCGCGGGCGGCTTCGCCCTTGTTGTCGCCGGCGTGCGTCCCTCCGCAGAGGAGACGGCGGCCTTCGCTGTATTGAGCGCTTGCGCGGCGGCGGCGCAGCTATTCAAGGTGGACGCTCCCAGCCAGCATTCCTACCACACCACGCCCGCTTTCTTGCTGGCGGCGGTGCTCCTACTTAACCCGTCGCTCCTTGTGCTTCTAGCGCTAATCATCATGCTCCCTGAATGGGTGCGGTACCGGTACCCGTGGTACAAGCAGACGTTCAATATCGCTACCTACCTGCTCAACGTGCTGGCTGCCTGGCTCGTCTTCCAGGCCGTGGCCGGGCAGGGTGGGCTGGGCGTGAGCTGGCAGGTAGCGCTGGCGACGGTGCTGGCGGCGGCCACCTTCACCCTGACCAACCACCTGATGGTGGGGCTGGTCCTCTGGCTGGGTCGTGGAATACCCTTTCGGGATTCGCGGGTCTTCGCCTGGGACAGTCTGGAGACGGACGCTACACTACTTTTCCTCGGCGCGGGGATGGCCGTATTCTGGACCATCAGCCCCCTGCTTCTCGCCCTCGGCGTCGTGCCTCTGTTGCTTCTCTACCGCGCTCTGCGGGTGCCACAGCTACAAGAGGAGGCGTACGTTGACGTGAAGACCGGGCTCCTGACCGCCAGGCGCTTCAATGAGATGCTGCGAGAAGAAATGGCGAAGGTGGAGCGGAGCAGCCGCCCTACGGCTGTGGTCATGGCGGATATGGACCTGCTGCGGAACGTCAACAACACTCATGGGCATCTAGTGGGGGACCGGGCGCTGCAGGCTGCCGCCAACGCTCTCAAGCGTTATCTGCGCCCCGGCGACATCGCCGGCAGGTTGGGCGGCGAGGAGTTCGCTCTACTGTTGCCGAACACCGACGCTGACACCGCCTTTGCCCTATGCGAGCGCGTCCGTGCAGAGATTGAAGCTACTGTGATCCCCCTGCCCGATGAGGACGAGCCGCTTCGGGTGACGATGAGTCTGGGCGTGGCGACTTTCCCAGATCCCTGCACGGAGCCCAACAAGCTGCTACACCACGCCGATCTGGCGGTGTATCGCAGCAAGCTGGCAGGCCGGAACCGCACCAGTGTTTCGATCCCTAGCCTGGACGAGGCGCGCTTCCCAGAGGGTAGCTACCGGAACACACTGGAATCCCTCGTTTTTGCTCTCGACGGTCGTGGCAGCGGGCTGGATGATCGGATCCTACGGGTGACCGCGCTTGTCCTCGCTCTCGCTGTCGAGCTTGGGATCAAGGAGGGTCTGCCGGAGTGGAACGACCTGGAGCGGGCTAGCCTGCTGCACGATATTGGCCAGTTCGCGGTCCGAAGCACAATCCTCTACAAGAAGACCTCCCTCACGGAGGAGGAATGGGCCGAGATGAAGAGGCACCCGGACATCGGTTGGCATATGCTCAGACAGATAGAGACGCTGGAGGGTGCGGCAGAGATCGTGCGCTCCCATCATGAGCGCTACGATGGGAGCGGCTACCCGCGCGGGCTCCGCGGCGATGAGATACCACGAGGCGCTCGCATCTTCGCGGTGGCCGATGCCTTCGACGCCATCACGTCCGACCGGCCTTACCGAGACGCCAGGTCTCACATGGCGGCGGTGGAGGAGATCGTAGCCAGCAGCGGGACGCAGTTCGATCCGGTGGTGGTGGAGGCGATCCTGCAGGTGCTGGGCTACGATCGTCAGGAAAAGCTAGTTACCGTGGCCGGAGCAGTGGCCTAGTACGTATCGATGATCTTGCGGGCGCCGCCGAGGGACATGACCTCGTTGGTGCCATCCTCGATCAAGGCAGCGCGGGCGTCGCGGAACAGCTTCTCCACCAGCATCTCCTTGGTCAGCCCATAGCCGCCAAACAGTTGGAGGGCGTCGCTGGCCACCTCAAAGGCGGTCTGGGTGCAGAATACCTTCGATGCCTGGGAGTATTGGGTGGCGGGCGGGGTGGTGGTGGTGTTGTAGACGAGGGCGGCGCGGGAGAGGGCTCTGGCGGCCTCAACCTTGGTGAACATGTCAAACAGCTTAAGCTGGACGGCCTGGTGCTCGCAGATGGGCTTGCCGCCCTGCACCCGCTTTCTCGTGTAAGCGAGAGCCTCCTCGAAGGCGGCGCGAGCCACACCTGTGAAGGCCGCTCCCATGAAAGCGTTGGCGGTGGCGAGGACTGTGTCTATGATGTAGGGGTAGCCGCCCGGCTCAACCAGCATATAGGGTTTGGGGATACGGACGTCCTCAAAGAATATCTCTCCCTGGTTGAGGGCGCGCTGTCCCATCTTGTCGAGGGGCTTGCCCCTGGTAACTCCGGTCAGGTTGAGGGGGATCAGGGCTACGCCGCCGCCCGCCTGGCCGCGACTCCTATCGATGCTTAGGAACGCCAGGGCGTGGGTGGCGATGGTTCCGTTCGACACCCACGCGGACTTCTGGCCGTTGATCACCCACTCATCACCGTCCAGCCGGGCCTCCAGGTCGCTTGCGGTCTCGGGCTGTTTGAACTGCTCGGTGCCGATCATGAGGGTGTCGGAGCCGTGATCGGGCTCGGTGATCGCCCAGCAGCCGATGTACTTGGCCTCGCGGTCATTGACGAAGGGCATCACCACGTCGCGCATAATGTCGGGGTTGCCGCTCATGGCGGCGAAGCTGAAGGGGAAGGAGGTGACGCCGATGGAGACGGCGAAGTCGGCGCTGCCCCAGGCCATCTCCTCAGTGTGGATGTGGCGGGCAAGGGGCGACATGTCGGCGCCGCCCAGCGCCTTGGGTAATGTTGCCTTGTGGTAACCGAGCTCGTATGCCTTGCGAAACACGTCCCAGTGGACGGACCCTTTAGCGATCACATCTTCCGGCGAGCGCTTGTCCAGCTGGATGCTGGCGGGCCGCAGCACTTCTACAGCGAACTTGTGGGTCTCTTCCTTGACCTGTAGCTGCTCGTCGGTGAGTTCCTTGTTCAGCTCAGTGTAGGTGGCCATTAGCTCTCCCCTCCTAGGACGCCTGCGACTTCAGGACGCTTCAGCAGGGCCAGTATCGCAGATAGGAGAAGACCTCGCAAAAGCCGGTTGCTTGACTGTGTTCGCCCCGCATTAGACAGCGCCTGAATTCTGTACGAAACGGACGCTGCTGTCAGTCAGGTAGGCGCGGTGTTTCGCTGTGGGGTAAAGTCTCACGCAGCTTGACGTGGGGCGTCTGCGAGGATGGGGTTGCGACCGGCTCTCTTGCCGGCACGCTTGGCCAGCCGGCGACGGCTGGGACCTTTGGCCTGCGCGAGCAGCTTGGCGACGATCCGATAGGCGCGGGGGTTGAATACGAGGCCGATATGAGTGCCCCCAACCTCGTGGTTGAGCGAAGGGTCAGACTCCAGGCAGTTTCGCCAGTCGATCATGCCGTCGTCGCGGCTGTAGAGGGAGGCGCGGCGGATGGAGGGTGGTGGAGTGGGGACACAGTGGTCGGATGCGCATTCGCAGTCGTTGCCGGCAAGGAGCGCGGACGGGCTTTGGCTGCTGCCATCGGGCTGCGGGTGCACGACACTGTTGGCCACCCACTTGGCGGTGGCCATGAGGGACGGATGTGCCTCCAATGATCGAATGGGGGCGCCAAGGAAGATGATTTGGCTGACGATGTCCGGGCGCGCAAGGGCGAGCCTTCGGGCAAGGACGCCGCCGAGGCTGTGGCCGATGATCCGGACCGGTCTGCCCGTCTCCGCGTGAACGGCCTGCACCCTCTTCTCCAACCGCTTAGTCAACTTGTGGATGCAGTCGGCATTGATGCCGATGCCGGAGAAGTAGGGGGTGTAGCCTATGCGCCGCAGCCAGAGGTACATCTCCGCCAGGTAGACGTCCGTTGTCAGGAAACCGGGGACAAGGACCACGGGGCTGCCGTCGCCCCGGGGCACGCCAAGCCCCAGGTAGACCGGCGAGAGACGTAGCGAGAGCCAATCGAGCACCCACAGGACCTCTCGCCAGATGAAGGGCCCGCTCTCGCGCTCAGGTGTCGGTCTGGCCTGGCGGCGCGATCTCTTCAGGGCGTCTGCGCTTGCACTAACCATTGGCGTTTTCTATACTCACCATCAACAGATGCGCAGCTGGCCGAGATTGTTGCTGTTCCGTTAACGTGGCTTCGCCTTAGCGCAGTAAGGAAATCGGTAAATAAATAGACACTCGGTGCTAAATGCGGAGTGAAGAGTCTCAGACGGCAGTTGCTAGGCTAAGAGCCGTCGCGAAGGGAGTCGAATCGTAGTACGGCGGGAGAGGTCTGCCCGCTAAGGGAAGGCGCCGGCGAAGCTTTCGAGCTGTCCGGCTAAAGCCAGGCCCAGGAATCCGAGCGCCAGTACACACGCTATGAATATGAATGCGAGGATCAGGGTGTACTCAGCCAGGGCCTGCCCACGTTGCGCGTTGGGACATTCAAAGATACCCCGAGCGTATTCCGCGATCCTGGTGAGTGGCTTTATGTCAAACATCCTATAACCATAGACGCTGGAGTACTCTCACTAACACCGGGACTCGGGTGAACGTTGGGGAAACGTCAGGCGCGGCGGCGGTGGCGTTGGCAGGCGATGATAACTGGGAGCAGCAGCAGCGCGCCCCAGGCGTATCCGCCGAGCGCGTCGCTGGGCCAGTGGACGCCAAGCCAGACGTTGACCGGACCGGTGAGGGCGAGGACAGTTGCGGCCACAGCAGCCAGGGCGGCGCGGGCTGGGGACGGCAGGGGAGAGGAGAGGGCCAGGAAGAGAAGGAAGCCGTAGAAGTAGGTCGCGCTCATCACGTGTCCGGAGGGGAAGCTGGGGCTGCTGAAGGCGGCGCGCAGCTCCACCAGGTCCGCGGTTGGACGTGGCCTGTCAACGATTTCCTTGATGCCAGCCTGGAGTAGAGGTAGGACGATAAGGGCGGCTGCGAATACCAGCGCCTCCAGCCGGTATCCGCGGAGCCATAGCAGGAGCGCCAGCGCCCCTCCCGCGGCCAGGAGGAGCTGGGTGGAGGTTATTGAGCGGACGGTATCGGCCAGCGATTGGCCGGGGAAGGAGAGGTCTTGCAGCCAGGACGCTGTCCCCGTATCGCCGGGGAGCTTATCGTGGATCGAGGCCAGGGTGGAGAGGGCGATGGTGAGGGCAAGCAGCGCTAGCCACAGCGCGGCGGTAGAGGCCGGCAACCGTTCAGACATCGCAGCTAGATTATAAGTGGCTGACGCTAGAACGGGTTGATGTTGGGGCGGAGTTGATGATGCGCGCTTTGGGGGAGCGAGTACCGGCCTGCCAGGGCTGACGGGAAGCAGCCCTGGAACCGAGGCGAAGCAGGGTTGTTGTGAAGCTCTAGTCCCCCGCGCTAGGCAGTCTTAGTGCTGGGCTAAGCGGCTGCGGTTAGCTTGGGGAGGGTGAAGCTGAAGCGGCAACCGTTGCGGGAAGAGTTTTCGACCCAGATGCGCCCGCCATGGGCTTCGACGATTCCCTTGGCGATGGATAGGCCAAGCCCGGCGCCGCTGCCATCACGGAGGCGCGCGGGATCGCCCCGATAGAACGGCTCGAACAGGCGATTGATATCTTGCTGCTGGATGCCGCCGCAGTTGTCCGTGACCGACACGGCGATAGCTGCCTCAACCTCTCTAGCCTCCAGGCTGACGGCGCCGTCGCTGGGCGTGTGGCGGATAGCGTTCTGCACCAGGTTCAGAATCACGCGCTGGATCTTGAGCGGGTCTGCAAGAATGGGTGTGAGGTCAGATTGGCATCGACCGGAGAGGTGGATTTTCTTCAGGCGGGCCTGATGGTTCATACTCTCGACCGTGTCGGAGATGAGGTCAGCGAGAACGGTTGGCTCTAGATCGAGGCGAACGTTTCCGCTATCTATCAAAGAGAGTTCAAACAGATCGTCGATCAGTCCGCCTAGTCGTTGCGCCTCAGCCTGAATACTGCTGAGATACCGTTTCACGGTGGGAGGGTCGCTGACTACGCCGTCACGCAAAGCCTCTGTGGCGGCCCTCAGCGAGGCCAGCGGTGTGCGCAGGTCGTGGGACACCGCGGCTACCAGGGAGCGCCGGGCCTGCTCCAGTTCGGCCTGGCGACGGTCGGCTGCCTGAAGGTGCTCGGCCATCTGATTGAACGTGACGGCCAGCCCTGCGAACTCATCCGAACCATGGACCGGCACGCGGATGGAGAGGTCGCCGGCGGCCATGGCCGAAGCGCCGCGGCTGAGATCGGATATCGAGTCGCCGAGGGAGGCTGCCGTTACTAAAGCCAGGGGGAGTGCGACGGCCAAGGAGAAGATAAGCAAGGCGATGAGAAGGGACAGATCATGGCTCGAGATGAACATGAGCTTGGCGACGATGAGGATACTAGCCAGCGCCAGGATGGAGCCAAGGACCGCGGCGCCACCGATACGAGCCTGAAGGCTGGCGAACTTCAGGTGGGGGGCGAGGGAGATCGCGAGGTGGCCGAATAGGGTTGCCGCGAGACCGAGCAGCGTCATTAAGGCAGCGAGCAAGGCCAGATCGCTCAACGGGGGGTTTATTGCCAGTTGCGTTATCAGCAGGGCCAGGCCCGTGGCCGCGGCCACAAGCGCCAGATGTGCGGCCAGAAGGGTTAGGTTGAGGGAAACTTTGCTCATGGTACTAACTTATAGCCGACGCCCCAGACCGTCTTGATGTAGCGCGGGTGGTCTGGGTCGGCCTCAATCTTGAGGCGCAGACGTCTGATGTGGACGGTAACAGTGCTGGCGTCTCCCGCATATTGAAAGTCCCAGACCTGGTCCAGGAGTTGGGCGCGGGTAAACACATCACCTGGGTTAGAGGCCAGGAACCAGAGCAGGTCAAACTCTTTGGCTGTGAGTTCTACCTTGCGGCGGTCCACATGCACGTCCCTGGTTCGGGGGTTGATCAGCAGTTGATCGAAGCGAATAGAGTCGCCCGATGCAGGTGTCGCGGCGCGGTTGGCGCGGCGTAAGACGGCCTTGACCCGGGCTACAACCTCGCGTGGGCTGAAGGGTTTTGCGATGTAGTCGTCGGCGCCGGTCTCCAGGCCGACTATGCGATCGGTCTCTTCTCCCTTGGCGGTCAATATGATGACCGGAACGGAGGAGTGAGAACGGATCTGGCGGAACGCCGTCAGGCCGTCGATCTTCGGGAGCATGAGGTCGAGGAGGATCAGGTCGGGGGCGCTGTCCCGGGCGGTGGCGACGGCTGCTTCGCCGTCTGCAGCCAGTAGCACCTGAAAGCCTTCGCGGCGGAGGTAGCGCTCCACCACGTCCGTCACCATTGGCTCGTCATCAACGAGAAGAATCGTGGCGTCCATGTGTTCGATTATACGTTGGGGAGTTATCCGCGGGACGCATCAAACCTTAACAATCCCTTAAAGCGCGCGCATTAGAGGCGTTCTTTAAGCGCGCTGTAACCTGCTTAAGGGTTCTGTAAGCTTCGCTGTTTAGGCTTGAATCAGAAGGACGTTTGGTAGTGGGTTCATGGAGACCCAGAAGGAGGACAGAAGTGACCAAGACTATCACGCCGGTTCGTCTCTTGCTTGTAGGAGCGGTACTGGCCCTGGTGGCCGCGATCGCCCTAGCCGCGACGAGCCAGGCCTTTGCCAGTCCGCCCGCCCGACCGACGGTCTGGGTGGACGGTGTGCGCTACAACGCCGTCGTTCCGCTCAGTCCGAATGGCACGGTCCAGTTCGCTCACGTCCCTGACAACACAGTACCCAACGTGGCGGACCTGGAGACCACCGATGATCTGTACATGGTCGCCAGCAACAGCGTCACGCCTCTGGTGTCTGATGCGGCGCCCGGCGATACCGACTACAACGGCGGCCGCTGGCTGCCCCACATGGTCACGCCGATCGGCCCCGGCCCGGGTACGGAACTGACGTCCGAGGAGGAGATCATCGCCGCGGCTAACGCCGGCCTCGTGACCATCAGCGCCCCTGGCGACGTCTTCGAGTGCCCCCTTACCTCCAAGACGTAGAGCCCTCTCCGAAGGGTTGACTTAGCAGGAGAGGCCGATAGCCTACAAGGGTCCGGCCTCTCCCTTTCTTCTGTCGATCGTGAGCGTCTAGAGACGGTCTGTCTGAAGGCCGCACTCTCTCAGCTCGTCTGCGGATTCGGCAGGAAGTGGTTCATCGCGTCGCCGACGAACGCTGCTAGGGCCTGTCGACGCTCTTCCGGCGCGGCCTCAGGCGAAACGTGGCGTCCCATTAGGGTATCCTGAAAGGCCATGAGGATGAGGTAGATGACCTGACGCGCCATCGCCTGCGGTGAATTATCTTGCAGCTCTCCTTTTTCCGTGTAGCGTTTGAGGACGGTGGTGAGGGCGCTCTCCCAGAGGTCCACCAGGCGGCGGTACTGCTCAAGGGCGGACTCATCGCCGCCCAGCCCCTCCATGATGATCAGACGCAGGAAGTCGCGGTTTTCGTCCATGATGTTGATCGCGCCCCTGGTCATCCAGAGGAGAGTCTCCTGCAGCGGGAGATCGGTGGACACGCGCTCCAACTGCTGGAGTCCGGCGACGAAGCCACGCTCCTCGACGAGCGCCTTCAGCACTTCGCGCTTGGACTGAAAGTGGTAGAAGATGGCGGCGTCGGTTATGCCCGCCTCGCGGGCGATGTCCCGGACTGTGGTGCGGGCGAAGCCCCGTCTGGAGAAAAGATGGAGTGAGGCGTCAAGGATCTGCTTGCGAGTATGTGGGCCGCGGCGGGTTTGTTTGGCGCCGTCGTTCTTGTTGGAGGCGGTGGTGTTGGCTTTCATGCAGGTTATGGCGCATCAGTGGCGGCGCTTGCAACTTAGCATCGCCACTCCTCTAGGGTCAATAGCGGGCGCTGCCAATGCATTGCGATGGTGATTGACGCAACCGGATCGGTGTACGTCCTAAGGGGCAGAGGATAGCTTGACAATTCAGATAGCGCGTGCTACAAGTTAATTACCTTAGCAGTTGCTAATTTTACGGGTTGCCACTCCGGAGGTCTTTGCATGGCTATAGATGTAGATACGTTGCAGAAGCTGCGCAGCGAAGCAGAGGTTCCTGAGCTGGATCTCAGTTGGCTTAATCTGGGCGAGGAGAGTCATTGGGGTATACGCGCCAAGCCCGGCAAGCGTGGCCTAACCCTGGATGAGGTCGAGATCGGCCCGTACGGCGAGGTGCCGGAGCACACCGATAACCGCAGCCTGAGGCCACGCGGCGCCTTCGCCCGACCCGACGCGCCCCGCCTGCCTGCCACCTATACCAACAGCGCCGATACCTATTCGGTGAACACTCGCCTTCTCTACGAGGAGGGGGTGCAGCGTCAGTGGTCTTCGGCCACCGACATTCCCTGGGAGACCATCGAGCCCCTTCCAGACGACATGGAGCGGGCGATGTGCCAGCTCTGCACCTTCCTTACCGAGGTCGAGTTTATCGCCGGCGACACGCCTGCCCAGTGGCTGCCGAAGATAAACAGCGAGCACCATGAGGTGAAGCTGTTCCTTCTCTCCCAGATCATGGACGAGGCACGGCACCTGGATGTGTTCCGTAAGCGCGCCCTGGCCAATGGCGGCGGACTCCTCTCCTCACTCCCGCAGGACGGCCTGCGCGTGATCATTGAGGCCAAAGACTTCACGGAGATGTCTGCCATCATGCACGTGGCCGCCGAAGGCTTCATCCAGTCCCTATTCCGCATGGGTGAGTACATTGGTCAGAACGAGGCTGAGAAGCGAATCTTCCGGCTCTGCGGCCAGGACGAGTCCCGCCATCTGGGCTTCGGCGTGATGCATCTGAAGTACGTCATGGACACGGAGCCCTGGCGGCGGGAGGAGATTCACCACTACTTGGACAAGGTTGAGTTAACGCTGGCGCCTGACCCCACCGATGACGCTGGATCCTTCGTCCTGTTTGAGGCGCTGGCGATCCTCATGGGCGGTGGCGTCAAGAATTTCGACAAGGGCATCCAGATGTCCCTGGCGGTGCAGCGAAAGCGCGTGAACGAGTACATGCACCGCCTCACGGTGGCCGGTCTGGGTGATCGCAGAGATCGGATGAACCCGATGTTACGTCAGTACCTGGATCCGCCGAAGAACTAAGCGGTATCTCTACAGAGACCTAACGGGCCCCCGGACACAGCTTCGGGGGCCCGATCTTATCCACCGCTACGGCTGGCGTCTCTCAGTAAGGCATGACGAAGCGGGCCAGGGGCCGCCGCGATGCGGTAAACCACCGCTCCGTGGCTGGAGACGTGATACCTATCTTGCCTTCTCATATCTAATGCAAAGGCGCCTCCAAAGCCTGTGTTGCTCGCGGGGGTGCGGCGATGAGACTCAGAAAGCGCCACTTGTGATACGAGGATTCGTGTCGTGCGGATTTAACGACCGGCGCTAGGGCGTCTGATCGATGAGGTAGACGCGGGCGGGCGCGCCCTCCGCGCCGACGATGTTCAGGGGAGCGCAGACCAGGAAGTAGCCACCGGGCGCGACGCGGCGCAGGTCCACCCCTTCCAGGATGATCACACCGCTGGCCAGCAACGTCTCGTGCACCTCGTGAGGATCGGCGTGGAACCGCTCAATGGACAGATAGTCGATGCCGACCAGCCTTATGCCGCGCTCCGCCAGCGTCCGGGCAGCGTCCGGCGCCAGGGCGATGAAGTCCGTGTGGAAGACGGAGTCGTCCCAGAAATGGCCGTTGCTCGTCTTGAACAGGACGCGCTCGCAGTCGGCAGGGATTGGCATCGATTCCAGGTCCGAGGCCGTGATGTGGCTGTCGCCGCCGAACTCGGCCACGTAGGCCGGGCCCACCAGGGCGTCCGGCGAAAGGCTGTCCACGCCGGGGGCGCCGTCCAGGAAGTGTGAGGGCGCGTCCACGTGCGTCCCCGTGTGCGAGCCGAGAGAGAGGACGCTCACGGTGGCAGAGTCGCCCTTGGACAGCAGCTTGCGAAACTCCAGATTCGGGCCGGGCTCGCCGGCGTACGTGGGCATATCGCGTCGCAGGGGGACGGAGATGTCGTGGACTGCCATGGCGGCAACTATTATGGCACGCCCGCCGCGCGTCGTGCTATCCTGCCTCTCGGTAGTGAGACAGTTTGGAAAGGTGGGTTCCGATGGCCGAGCCCAGGGTGCTCTCTGACGCCGAGATACAGAAGGAGCTGGCGGAGCTAATGGGGTGGGAGCTGCGCGACGGCCGCCTGCGCAAGCGGTTCCAGTTCCGGACGTTCCTGCGGGCAATCACCTTCGTCAACTCCGTAGCGTACCTGGCGGAATCCGCGGGTCATCACCCGGACATCACGATCAACTACAACCGCGTTACGCTGCGTCTGATCACTCATAGCGAGAAGGCGCTGACTGATCGCGATTTCGCGCTGGCGGGGGAGATCGAGGCGAAGCTGGTGACGAAGCTCGTCATACCGCCTGAGCCGGACTGATCGTTCAATAAGCCTTGGGTGAGCGGGGCGGCGCTGCGCCCCCCTGACTACGGCAGCGTGTAGGTCACCTGCACCGCCACCCAGTCCAGGAAGAAGTCACGGCTTTCTGAGGTGGACCGGCTAAGCACCCGCACTCGGAAATTCACGGCAGAGAACTCGTCGGCGGACCATTGCCGCTCCCAGTTGTCGCTGACGCTTCCCAGGGTGTACGTAGCCTCGCTGGTGCCCAGGTGTGGCGTCTTCTTGGCCACTGTCCAGGTGGTACCGCCGTCCCAAGAGAGTTCAACGCACAGGTAGGAGCTGCCAGACTTGGCATCGGTCCAGGTGTCCAGCCGCACCTCGACACCGTCTATGACGGATCCGGCCGGGATAGCGAATCCATAGTCATAGAAGAGGTGGCGGTCCTTGGTTACGGCGTCGCATTTGTGTGGAGAACCGGTGCCACTGTCGCTGTCCTCCGCGAAAGCGATGTCGTTGGCGCAGGCGTTGGCTGGATTCAGTTGAAAGCCGTCATTGTCGCCGCTATTGGTGGTGACGGCGGCGTTGCTTGCGCAGTCGTGGAAGTCTGTGACGATAGGCGAAGGCGTGGGCGTGGGCGAAGGCGTGGGCGTGGTAGTGGCCTCGGCCAAGGCCTCTGAAGTAGGCTTCGGTGTCAGTGATAGCTCCGCCAGCATCTCCGGCGTGACCATAGCCTTCGGATATCCCTCATCCGCGCTGGAGAAGGTATCAGTGAGCAGCAGCGCTGCGCCCACGGTGATGACCGTGGCGATCGACACTAGCACCGCTATTTTCGGCGCGAATCTGCTGCCCATCACTGCCTTTCCGTCCCTAACCCTCGATCAGAGTGGAGCGCTGGGCTGACGCTCGCTGTGTCTCAGCAGGTTCAGATCCTGTTAATTCACTAAAAGCATACGTCAGTCGGGTTACAGCTTCGGTAAAATATTACAGGCGTACGGTCAACGTTCGGTAAAAGTGGCGGCTAACGGGGCGGTTGTGTTAATCCGCGCCGGTGATTAGCGCAGGCCCGACTCAGACTGAGCCTAGAGCTGGTTCAGCGACCAGTCGTACTTATAGAAACCGGGACGCTGGCCGTCCTCCAGTAATTCGCGCGCATCGCCCTGGTCAAGGTAGCGCAGCACGAACTCCCGCACTCCCTCCCGACCGCCGAAGTCACGCCCGTACCAGTGGAAGATCGGCGATAGGCAGAGACGGCTTCCATCCTCCACCTCCACGCCGCCCGCATTGATAAAGGTGGAACAGGCGAGGTCGAGCTGCTCATCGATGCGCTGCGGCTCGTAGGTGGCGATAGGAGGACAGGAGCGGGAGGCGCAAACGAGGGCGCAGTGTATGCGCGGGTCCAGTGGTTGCAGGGAATGCGCGAGGCGGGGGTCGCTAGGTGCGAACTGGGGGAGGAGGATGGCGGGGTAGTAGTGGCGGCGGTTGCCCCGCAGGATACCGTGCTCGATGTCATCGGCGGAGTAGC
>JADFKX010000036.1 GCA_022564695.1 Chloroflexota bacterium
GCAACGTCTCCCTCGCCGACATCGAGGAGGCGCTCCAGCACCGCGCCGCCCTCTACGACAAGGCCGGCGACTGGCACTACGACATCGTCTCCGCCTTCATCAAGTCGCTGCGTGGCTCCGACCCCGACGCCGCCCTCTACTGGCTCGCCCGCATGCTGGAGGGCGGCGAGGACCCCCTGTTCGTCGCCCGCCGCCTCGTCATCCTCGCCTCCGAGGACGTCGGCCTCGCCGACCCCCACGCCCTCCAGATCGCCATCGCCGCCCAGCAGGCCGTCCACTTCATCGGCATGCCGGAGGGGTTCTACCCCCTGGCCGAGGCCACCATCTACCTGGCCACCGCCCCCAAGTCCAACTCCACCGGCGCCGCCTACATGCGCGCCCTCCAGGACGCCAAAGCCACCCAGAACGAGCCCGTCCCCCTCCACCTCCGCAACGCCCCCACCTCCCTCATGAAAGATATGGGCTTCGGCAAGGACTACAAGTACGACCACGCCTTCCCGGAGCACCACTCCGGCCAGCAGCACCTCCCCGACAAGCTCTCCGGCCGCACCTACTACGTCCCCACCACCCAGGGCTACGAGGCGAAGATCGCCGAACACATGGAGCGGCTACGGAACCGTACCCACAAGGACGAATCGTGATGTAGGGGCGACCCATGGGTCGCCCCTACAACCTCGTGTGCTAGAATCAGCCCACAATGCTGTGCTGTCATTCTGATCCGTCGCCAGGCGGAGAAGAATCTCGTGGGGTCGGAGGGCGGTAGCCATGCCTGACCTCAAGACCAACGTCCTCTACTACGGCGATAACCTGGACATCCTCCGGAACCACGCACACTTTCCGGACGAGTCGGTAGACCTCATATACCTGGATCCGCCCTTCAACAGCAAGGCCACCTATAATGTGCTCTTCCGCGAGACGAGCGGCACTGCCAGTGAGGCCCAGATTGAGGCGTTTGAAGACACCTGGCATTGGGGTACGGCGGCAGCGCAAGCCTATGAGGAAGTAATAATGGGGCCCCACCAGGACGTGGCTCGCCTTCTGAAGGCTATGGTAGAGGGCCTACGCCATAACGATGTGACCGCCTATCTGACGATGATGGCCGTGCGCCTAGTCGAGCTGCGTCGCGTTCTCAAGCCCACCGGCTCCATCTACCTACACTGCGACCCTACAGCGGGGCCGTACCTGAGAGTCCTGATGGATGCTGTATTCGGGCCAACCAACTTTCGCTCGGAAATAGTATGGCGACGAAGTAACGCCCATAGCAAACTAACCAGACAGTTTGGCCCCATCCACGACACCGTTCTCTTCTTTGCCAAGAGTGATAATACGAAGTTTCTCCCCGGCATAAGACCGCACTACAGGCGATATATCGCTGAACAATTCACAGGCGAGGATGAACAGGGGCCATATCGCATTAACGAGATTACCGGCTCCGGTACGCGTGGTGGAGAGTCAGGGCAGCCCTGGCGTTCTATTGATATCACGGCCCGCGGACGTCACTGGGCCATCCCAAAGAGCCTCACGTCCGAACTTGGTCTGAAAGGCCTATCTCAGCACCAGAAGCTAGACGCGCTCGCGGACAAGGGTGAGATAGTCTTCAGCTCATCGGGATTTCCGAGATACAAGCAGAGAGTAACGCGAGGAGTACCCTATCAAGACATCTGGGCCTATCAACCGTACACTGAGGGGCTGCTCGAAGGGACGAATGATCATATAGATCAAGATGTTAAGTGGCTGGAGGACGAAGAGGAACGGCTCGGCTACCAGACTCAGAAGCCGATGGGCCTGCTTGAAAGGATCATTAGTTCATCGTCTGACCAGAACGGTATAGTTCTGGACCCGTTCTGCGGTTGCGGTACTGCCGTTCATGCAGCCCAGAAGCTTGGCCGTCCCTGGATTGGCATCGATATCACTCATCTGGCTATTGGATTGATCCGGCGGCGAATGCGCGGCGCGTTTCCAAGCCTCGCTATTGAGGTCGAGGGCGAACCCAAAGATCTTGCAACAGCACGTTTTCAAGCGTCCTCAAGCCCAAAGCAGTTTGAGTATTGGGTGGTTGATAAGCTGGATGCCATCCCGACCGGAGGAAAAGGCCCCGACCTTGACGGTGTCAAGCCCTTCATGGAGTTTGGAGCTAAGGCCAAACGCGCCGTAATTTCAGTGAAGGGGACTAAAGTCGTCAATCCTGAAATGGTTCGTGAAGTCAAAGGATCTCTGGGAGAGGACAAACCTATTGGCGCGCTGGTGATCCTGGTGAAGCCGACGAAGGGCATGATCACACAAGCCGCCAAAGCCGGATTTTATGAGTCATCGGGCAAGAAGTATCCGTGCGTCCAAATTCTGACTGTCGAGGAAATTCTCGATGGCAAGCGGCTTACTTTACCCTCCCCTACATCCCCCTTCGCGAAAACCAAAGCCGAAAAGGAGAAAGCGACGCAGGAGCCACTGCTATAGCCGACAACCGCTGCCTGCCCGCCCTCTGGCGGGAGCCGCTCCTAGCCCCTGGGGGGCGGCGGGGCCACATCAGAGCCTGACGCCCACATCCGGGGCCGGGCCGGGCCTGCCTGCCCGTAGGGCGGGACAGATAACATGTGGGCGGGGTGGTTAGGCAAACCCTCCGCTCACCCAGCCTGTCCGCCTCAGGCGGGAGCCTCAACCCCCTGTCATGGGGTGGGGCCAAGCCGCCCTGTTGTAAACTGGAAGCGGAGGTGACCCCATGGCCCGCGAAGCTATCATCCACCGCGTCAAGCCCTTCGACCTGCACGGCGTCCGCTACTACGCCTTCGTCTACTCCTACGCCAACGAGCCGGATAAGATGCGCGAGGCCCGTGTCGCCCACGACGCCATCTACCCGGACCCCAAGGAGGGTGACACCATCCTTATCGAAGCGATCCTCAACATGATTAGCGAGGTCACGAAGAAAGAGTGACCGCCCCCACCCTCACCCCCTGGCCCGGCGACAAGCCGCCCTCCGAGGCGGAACTCGAGGCCCTCCTCCGTGAGGAAGGCCTCTCCCCAAGCTGGTGGTCCAACGCCCCCGGCGACCAGTACAGCGCTCACTCCCACCCCTACCACAAGCTGCTCTACTGCGCCCGCGGCTCCATCCGCTTCCTGGTCGAGCCCGGCGGCCAAGCCTTCGACCTCTCCCCCGGCGACCGGCTGGACGTCCCGCCCGGCGCCACCCACTCCGCCCTCGTTGGACCCAGCGGGGTAGCATGTATCGAGGCATCTCGCCACGATGAATGACGCTACGAGCCAGGGAGCTTGCCCTGAGCGAAGCCGAAGGGTCGGGCCGCAGGGCGTCGCCTGCGTGGAGGCCGCCCGTCCGTGACCTTCGACGAGGACGCCGTCCACGCCATCGCCGAGCTGCTCGGCGCCGAGGCCCGCAAGGCCCCGTTCGAGGTGCCGAAGCTGCCCCCCGGCCGTGAAGGCAAGCCCGCAGCCGTCAAGCCCGGGCCCGTCTTCCAGATGAGCGTCCGTAGCCAGGAGTTGGGCGAGCCGCTGCTGCTCACCCTCTGGCCCTCCATCGGACGCGTCGACGTGCGCCTCGGCCGGTCCTACTGGGCGCTTCGGGAGATAACCTCCGTGGAGATATACCCGGGCGTGGAGGTGCTGTTCCGACGCGACGACCCGTCGGCGTTCCTGTTCGTCTCGGTCAAGGGGCGTGTCGCCCTGGTCGCCTAGGGCCGGACACCGTTTGTCGGCTACGCTGCCATTTTACCAATCCACACTCGTATCGGAGTCGTACAATGGGGACAGAGGGTAGGCCCACGTGCAGCCGTGCCGGCAGCCAGTCCGTCCATAGGAGTGTCTCATGACGATATTCGGTGACCTCGAACGGTTCGTCGCAGAGGACCTCTACCCGTACCGCATCCCTATTACCATCGGCCTGCTCCTCGGCATCGCTGCCGCATTCGCCTTCGCCTATCGTATGGGCTGGCACATGGTGGCCTGGCGGCACAAGCTCGTGACCGGGATAGCTGCTGTCGCTGTGCTGGCGGTAGCTATCCCCGCCGGTGACTACTTCCTTTCGCCGCTATGGGAACGCTCTTTTCTCGAGGAAGAGAGCCCGCTGGCGATGGCGACGACCGATGGCGTGTCTCGTGACGACGATACGGTGCCAACCGCGACCCCAGTAGACCTATCACCAACCCCCACGCCTGCCCCCACGCCGGCTGACGAGACCACTGAGCCGCTCGTCACCCACGAGGGCGAATTCGAGGGCACAGACGACTTTCACTTCGCCCGCGGTAAGGCACTGCTGATCGAGACAGCTCCGGACGTCTACGTCCTGCGCGTTGAGGAGTTCTCCGTGCGCAACGGCCCCGATCTCTTCGTCTACCTCTCACCCAGCGCCGAGGGCTACGCTGATGGGTTTATCGACCTTGGCGGCCTGAAGGCCACCGATGGCGCATTCAACTACGACATCCCGGCTGGCACTGATGTCTCGCAGTACAAGAGCGCCATCGTCTGGTGCAAAGCGTTCTCCGTGCTCTTCGCCGTGGCGCCCCTGGCTCAGGTGCAGTAGCCTCCCTCGGCGACCGTGGGGTGGGGCTGCATCGAACCCCGCGCCTACTGCCGCCTTCCCCTTCCACCTCTCCCCCCTAACCCTTACACTCCTACCGGGCGAAATGAATGCAACCACAACATCCGCACCGTCATAAAACGATCAAACATATGGCCCCCTCCCAAACCTGAAACCCGCTCCAAACGAAACTTTTTCGGAAAAACAACCAAACAACAGATACGCCGCCCCTAAAACGACCATACAGCCGCCCCGCGGCGCTACACCGGCAGCTCAACCGTAAAGGTGGTGCCCACCCCAGGGTCGCTTTCGACACGGATGGAGCCGCCGTGGGCCTCCGCGATCCAGCGGGCGATAGCCAGCCCCAGGCCGGCGCCTCCCACTTCCCGAGAACGTGCCTTGTCCACGCGGTAGAAGCGATCGAAGATGTGGGGTAGGGCGTCCGCCGGGATACCCGAGCCCGTGTCCGACACCCGCACCGTGGCCTTGCCGCTGGAGGCTCTGCGCACCTCCAGGCGTACCTTGCCGTCGGCGTCCGTATACTTAATGGCGTTATCGGTGAGGATCACCATAAGCTCCCGCAGGAGGTCGCCATCGCCGCGGAGGCGCACCGGGCCGCTCATGTCCGTCTCCAGCGAGACGCCGCGCCGCTCGGCCAGCAGGCGCATGCTGCGGGCCACCTCGTCGGCCAGTTCGTCCAGCGCCACCTCGGACAGTGATAGCGCCGCCTGGCCGGCGTCGGCTTGGGCCAGCGTCAGCATCTGGCTGACCAGCCTTGCCAGCCGATCCGATTCGCTGATGATATCGTCCACCGCCTTGTGGTTGGCGCTCACCGGCTCGGAGAGGTGACGCTTCAACAGCTCGGCGTTGGCGCGTATCACAGACAGGGGTGTACGCAGTTCGTGGGAGGCGTCGCCGATGAATGCGCGCTGCGAGTCCATCGCGGCCCGGATGGGACGCAACGCGCGGCCGGAGAGAAGGTAGCCGCTGGCGGCGGCCAGCAGCAGCCCGCCACCCAGGCCCCCCGCCAACACAAGGAGCAGCCGCCGTAGCGCCTGGTGCTCTGTCTCGGTGCTGCGACCGACCTCCATCAGGAACCGCTCGCCGCGGGGCGCATCCAGCCGTACCACGTACACCCTCAGAGAGTCGCCCTCGGACGATTCGGTATCCGCGAAGGCGTGACCATCGCGCAGCGCGTCCTCCAGGGTGGAGGTATCGGCCAGACCAGCGGGGTCGACGTTGGGCGTGCCAGCCAGGAACTCGCCCGTGGGCGCCACGATGGCGTAGAAGTAGCCCCCTGTCGTGAACGCTGGGCCGATGATGAGATCGCCGGGGAGGTCGCCGCCCCTACGGCTGAGGAGGCGGGGTACCAGCAGCCGCTGCTCACGTCCGGCCCGCGACTCGAGGTCGCTGTTCACCTGATCGAACAGCGCGGCGCGGGTGGTGAGGTACACCGCCGCGCCGATGACAACCAGGATGATGCCCAAGGCGAGGGTGAACCAGACAGTGAGGCGCCAGCGCGCTGTACCAAACACGTCAGTCTCCCAGGGCGTAGCCGGCGCCGCGCACGGTGCGGATCAGGCTACGCTTGTGGCCGCGGTCCACCTTGCGTCGCAGGTAGGTGACGTACACATCCACCAGGTTGGAGTCCGGCGAGTAATCGTACCCCCAGACGTGGTCCAGTATCTGGCTGCGGGTGACCACGCGGCCCTCGTTGCGAAGTAGGAACTCCAGGAGGGCAAACTCTTTGGGGCTGAGCTCGATGGTCTTGCCTGCGCGCTCGGCGCGGCGGCGTCGCAGGTCCAGCACTAGGTCCGCCGTCTGGATCGTGTCTGGCTCGCGGGCCTGGACCCGCCGGCGGCCCAGGGCACGCAGACGGGCGAGGAGCTCCTGAAAGGCGAACGGCTTTGGCAGGTAGTCGTCCGCCCCGGCGTCCAGGCCGCGCACGCGATCATCCACCGCGTTCAGGGCGGTCAGCAGCAGGATGGGCGTATCGACGCGGCCCGCCCGCAGGCGTTGGCTAACCTCAATCCCATCGATACCTGGCAGCAGGATGTCCAGGACTATAACGTCGTGGGATCCGTCCATGGCCATCGCCAGCCCGTCCTCCCCGTCGTGGGCAACGTCCACGGTGTGGCCTTCCTCCTCCAGCACCTTCCGCACCACCTGTGCCAGCCGCCGTTCGTCTTCCACAATCAGTATGTACACCTGCCGCAATCTCCTTTCCGTCATGCTATGGTAGACGGCCAACATTAAAGAATCATTAAAATCGGCGGCTTCCGCTTGATTAAGGAAATCTAATCGTCCTCCAATATCTCTTTAACGACAGCCGCCTACGCTGGATTCAGCAGTCACACGAGAAGTCACACAAGGAGGTGCAGAGATGAAGGGACTGCTGATGATAGTGGCGGCGGTGGTGGTCTTGGCGGTGGGCGCAGTGGCGGTTGGCGGGGCGGCGACCTCAGCCCAGGAAGGCGATGGACCCCTGGGGACGTTTCTAAGCAGGGTCGCCGAAAAGCTCGGTGTCAGCGAGGAGGAGGTCGAGACCGCCATCGACGAGGCCCGCACCGAGTCGATAGACGAGGCCGTGGCCGAGGGTCGCTTGACGGAGGAACAGGCGGAGCGGTTACAGGAACGCGGCTTCCCCTTCGCCGGTGGGCGAATGGGGAAAGGATGCGGACAGGTGAAGGACGCTGCCGCTGAGGTGCTGGGCATGACTCAGGAGGAGTTGAAGGACGAACTGAAGGACGGTAACTCGCTGGCCGAAGTGGCCGAGGCTCAGGGGATGAGCGTGGAGGACTTCAAGGCAGCGCTCCTCGACCAGGTCCAGGCACAGCTCGGTGTACTGGTTGCCGATGGCGACTTCACCCAGGAGCAGGCCGACGACATCTTCCAGCGCACTGAGGAGAACATCGACAGTATCCTCAGCGGCGAGGGCAGACAACATCGGCGTCCGGGTGGCTTCGGCGGGCTTGGGCAGTCGATGCCCGAAGGCGTGGAGTCATCTGAGGTGACAGCCTAGTAGGGGTCGCTGGACTCAGCGCACGGAGGCCGGGTTTGTCCCGGCCTCCGTTTTCTTCTGACCTAGACGGTGGCTAGATGGCAGGTATCGTTCAGCCCGACAAGTACGGCCCGAGGCCGGATGGGCTGGGGCTCTGTGATCTCAACCGCTGTCACTGAGGCGTTGTCCACGGTAAAGGGCATCGGCCTATGGTAGCCTCGCTGGAGCACGTCCAGCAGGAACACCCCGATAGGCCCTGCGTGAGTCACCACCGCGACCGACTTCTCTCCGGCGTGCCGCTCGGAGATGGCCCACAGCGCCTCGCACACCCGCTGCCGGAACGGCTCGCGGCCCTCCTCGCCGGGGTAATCAGGATATTCGGCGCTGTCGCTTAACAGCTGCTCGATGAGCTGGGGACGCTGCTCCCTGATCTCCGGCCAGGTAAGGCCGGACAGCTTGCCGAAGTCGTACTCCTGTAGCGCCGTCTGAACCTCCACCGTCAACCCCAGTCGGCCTGCGATCGTCTCCGCCGTGTCCAATGCCCGTCTGATGGGGCTGCTGTATACAGCGATGACTTGTCGCTCAGCCAGCGAAGCCGCCAGCTCCTTCGCCTGGCGGCGGCCACGCTCCGTAAGGGGAAACTCCACCTGCCCCTGTAGCCGCAGTTCACGGTTGCCCACAGATTCCGCGTGACGGATTAGGAGCAGACGCAATACTCAGACCCGCGCGCGGCGGCCGCAGTTGAGGCAAACCCAGATTTCATACTGCTTTTTAGGCCAGCCACCGGAATCGTTCTGGAAGATCCATACGTCTGGCGCAGCGACGAGGGTCTCGGCCAGCCAGCGCAGGCGGGCCTTGGGGCGATGCTCTACGTCCCAGGAGTGGTTGCCGCAGCGTCTACAGGGGGGGCCGTTCTCCTCTCGGCGAACGGCCTTCGATGGTCGTGCTTCTTTGGCGGGCACCGTCAGGCGAGCAGCTCCAGGAACTGACGCAGCATGCGGGCTGTGGCGCCCCAGATACGGTGTTCCTCGTAAGTATAGGCCGGTACCAGCACCTCTTTCCCTTTGTGCTGACGCACCTCAAGCTCCATGTTGTGCTCATCCATCAGGTGAGGCAGCGGCACCTGGACCACCTGCGCTACCTCGTGGCTGTTGATCACGAACGGGTACTCGGAGTTCGTCTTCAGGATGCCGACATAGGGTGTGACGTGGAAGTTGCTGATGGTAAGCATATCGTCCAACTGCCCGACGATCTCCACGTCTTCCGGCTGCACGCCAATCTCCTCTGCGGTTTCCCGCAGGGCGGTTGACTCTAAGCAATCGTCGTCGTCGTCACGGGCGCCGCCCGGGAACGATATCTGGCCCTTATGGTGCTCAACCTGATGGGTGCGTTCAGTGAATATAATATGAGCCTCGCCATCTCGGTCATAAATCAGAATGAGAATGGCGGCAGGGGTCGCGTTGCCGCACTCCAGGTGACGTGGTACACAGTCCGCCAGCGTCTGCCTGGTGCGTTCGAGCCATTCATCTGCAGGCATAGCTGGGACTGATATTACCACGGAACGCCGGCGGGCGGTTGCATTAGGCTCCCGTGGCGCGGTACTGCGCCATCCTTACACTAAAGCTAAACACGTCCCAGAAAGATCAGCCGCGCTTTGCCACCTCCCGCAGATGTCGGCACGTGTCCGACCGACTTGGCCCTTTCCTACGGCGTTTGAGGAGGCCTTAGTGCGCTTAGGGCTAGGGGTGAAGGTTTCCTGAGAACCCTACCGACGGGTCAGGATGTCACCGGCTTGATTGTCAATTGCGTGTGCGAAGGAGCGCTCAGCCCAGGCCACCCACAAGGCGTCACCGCGCTCATCGGAGGCCACCACCTGCGAGGCGATAACCACCATCAGAACGCCGGACAGAGTCGCACCCTTGTAGTCGGCGATGCACCGTTCCCATTCGTAGTCATCTACACCCCGGGCGATGAGCGCATCGTAATACCGTTTCAGCAAGTCCATCTCATGGGCGCGGCGGTCTGGCACGCGGAGTCCGTTGCCGATGAAGTATGCCGCATCCAGGATTCCCGACCCGTGGGCGACAGTCTGCCAGTCGACCGTTGTGAGCGGGTAGCCTCCCTCCTCGCTGCCAAACATCATGTTGTCCAGGCGGTAGTCGCCGTGAATGACACAGTAAGGAGGTGTCCGTGAGCGTCCCCAATCGTTCAGCGAGGCACCGAACTTCTCGCCAAGCGCAAGCGCATCGGAGGAGAGTAAGGACCCGTACTGCGTGACGAATCCCGGCCATAGACTCTGGTATGCGGCTGCGATCATTGCGGTCGATTGGGCGTCATTGGGCTGGCTCAGCCACTCGATGTCCGCCAGCGCCGGGTCGCCCCAACGGGGCGCGTGTAGTCCCGCAAGCTCATCCATCGCCAGCATCGCCTCGTCGAGGCTGCAGCCAGCAATCTGATTACCTTGTACGGCGGGGCGAAGATCCTCGAATATCAGCACGAAGTCGCTCGTATCCAGATCGATGTCAGCAAGGTAGCAGGCAGGAATGCGGATATCTACTGTCGCGGCGATCTCCTGATAGAACCGAACCTCGCGCTCGTACAGGCGAAACATCTTGGCGGCTGCCTGACCCTGCGGTTCCGGCGACGGGAACTTACCCACCACACTCGTGGGCGCATCAGGTACGGTTCTGTCGTACGTTAGCGAAAACGCGACGTTCTGGCCGATCTGCCCTGTCCCAATCCTCTGGCGCTTCACCCGCGTCACGGCTGCGTCGCTCAGCACACCGGCGTACTGAAGCACCTCGGTGAACCACCGGCCGTCTGCCATTAAGGGATTAGCAACCAGCCTTGGCTTTGCCAGTCCTTCAACCATCAATAGGCACCCACGTCGTCAGACAGGCCGGTCAATCCCCTTGGCGCACGCGGACAGATCACAAGCTGCTCGAAAATCCCGATGCCTCACGCCAGGGAGCACCAAACAACCGCGTCTCGCGGGATGTGCCGCCGGGGATGCGGAATACGTTTTCGACTTCCAACTCCGCCGCCTGGGGGAACCGGCTCTGGCGATAGTCGATGATTCGTTCTGTCTGCAGCATTGCGTAACGGGAATGGTGGGCCCGGCAGGAGTCGAACCTGCTTAGGGTTTCCCCACGGATTATGAGTCCGCTGCCTGAACCGTTCGGCCACGGGCCCACCTGCCTGAATTGTATAACCGGACGCAATTCCCTTCAACAGCGCCGCCTGCAGTCGGCGTAGATGAACTTTGATTCCTGTAACAACGTGTTTCCATATCACGTCTGAATCTGTAGATTCAAGCAAAGAATCAGCCTAGGTATATTACACACGCGTTTACTGAAGTCAGCATGACTAAACCAAGCAATTTTAGCCCTGCCGAGGCCCTAGAGACCTCGGCCAGTAGCGACGCAAAACAGTCTCGCGGTACTCGCTGGATGCTGCGAATCGTTGGAGCAGGCGTTCTGCTGGTCGGCTGGCTTGCGGTTAGCCTTCAGGATATCGGCCAGGTAGCGTTCGTTGTCGATACGATAGTGTTCCTGGCCATGGCGATGTACGCTTTAACTGCCACCGGTGTGTTGCGCTCAGACGCCGTCAAAGAGGAGAGAAAGCTGCGGCTCCGCTTGCTTGTCCACAACATGGAGCCGGAGGGCATCTCTATCGCCACGACGCCGTTGATGGAAGATGCGGAACTGGAACCTGCGATCGTGGCCTCGTTCGGCGTGTCAGGCTACCCCTGGGGTAGCGAAACTATAGACGCGATGGTACAGCAGGCGGAGAGCGAAATAGCCGCGCAGTCCGGTCCGGAAAACGAGCAGGGGCCGGCGATGGATATCTCCAAGGTGTCTCGGCGCCCGGGGCAGAACGCTTTCAAACCGAAAGTCCACCAGACATGAAGCCTCCGCACGGCAACAGACTCCCCGACCCCATACGTGAGGTGCTCATCGTCAAGCGTTGGGTGCAGGTTGGAGTCTACCTGGCAATCACCCTCCCCATTTTCCCGTACTACTACTTCCTGGCCTTGAACGTCCTTCAGCTAAGCGTCTGGTTCGGCGTGGGTATGGTCATCGCCACGGCCGCCATCGAAGGCACGTTCTGGTACATGATCAAGCTCCGCAAGCAGAGCGCCTATCCCAATATCCTAGCTGTAGAGCTTGGCGCTGCGCATGATCTGCAGGAGGCCTGCGATCTCTCCATCCGCTTCGTCGCCGGGTGGACGGATGCCCGTGGCGCGATCCTCTCCTGGCTGGACGATGAGACACATACCATCCCGGTGTGCAGCTATGGCCTATCGATGGAGTTTCTGGGTGTAGGGGCTATCGCCCTCGATGATGCGCCATTCGGTGCCGAAATCATGGACGGTCGAGCCGCCCTCCTCGAGGCAAAGGATGTCCCCCACTGGGCTGGTCTCTCAGACCAGCCGTGCTGGGTGGCAGCCGTGCCCCTCACTGCTCTGGATCGCGTAATTGGGGTGCTCTTTCTTATCGCCGACCGATCCTCGAGCGACCTGCGCGATCGCAAGCTCCTAGAGTCGATGGGCGTCGTGATCGGCCTTACCCTCGAAAACCTCCGCCTGGCCAGCCGGGAGTATCAGTCCATCATGCAGGTGCTCTGCAACGCCCTGGACCTGCGCGATAGCGCCACTCAGGGCCATTCCCAGCGTGTCGCCCGCATGGCCGGGCTGGTGGCCGAGGAGATGGGAATGGCCAAGCCTGATGTCAAGCGAATCGAGCAGGCCGCTGCCCTGCATGACATCGGAAAGATCGGCGTCGCTGACGCGGTGCTGACCAAAGCCGGCCCGCTCACAAACGAGGAGTGGGTGGAGATGCGGCGTCATCCCCGTCTTGGCTACGAGCTCGTTGCTGGCATTGAGGCGCTGCAGCATGCTGCCGAGATCATCCATTCTCACCATGAACACCACGATGGTAGCGGTTACCCCCGTGGCCTTCAGGGTGAGGATATACCCATCGGCGCACGCATCTTCTCCGTCGTCGACTCCTATGATGCTATGACTTCCCACCGCCCATACCGCCGTGCTGGCTCCCACCAGGATGCCATCGATGAGATCGTCCGCAACTCCGGCACCCAGTTCGACCCCGATGCAGTGCGTGTCTTCCTGGAAGTGGAGCGCGCCGGACGCATCACCCCCCACGATTCTCCTGACGCTACGGATGCTGCCGCAGCCGATGTCCGCGTGCCGACCATCGGCAAGTCTTGGGGTGCCCGCGGCTCATCCTAAACCCCGACGGACGCAGACGCACAGCTGGATCACTCCGCGCTTGGCACCAGTGCCTACTCCCCCAAGAACTCCGTAACGACTTCCAGAAACCGGTCCAACTGGTCGTGATGTACCCAGTGGCCCGCATCCTGAACGGTAACGGATCGGTAGTTCCGTATCGTCATCGCCCGGCCGGATTTCTCGGGGTCCGGTGCCCAGCTCCCTGCCCCTTTTATCAGGAGCACCGGCACCAGAATCCGCGACCAGATGTCCTCGGCGTCCTCCAGGTTGAACTCGTAAGGGGAACGGATACGCACATAGTTATCGAACTTCCAGGAGAGGGTTCCATCATCGTTGTCACGGGTACCGTGCAGCGTGAGGTGGTGCGCCATCTCAGCAGTGAGGTGTGGGTTGGCCTCCAGCATCCGACGTGTTGCTTCCTCTACGGACGCGTACCGCCTGGGCTGGCGGCGCTCCATCTCATGCATATGATCTATCCAATGACGCATGCGCAGGTGCGCTGGCTGATGCTCGATCGTCGGCGGCCCCAACCCTTCGATCGCCACCACCTTGCGCACGCGATCCGGAAACGTTCCTGCGTACTGAAGAGCAATGGCCCCGCCCAGCGAGTGGCCGATGATGGTGAGGGGGTCCTCGCTGAGTTCAGCAACCAGGGTGGCGACATCAAGTACGAACTCCGGCAGGCTGTACATAGTGCCTAGCGCCCAGCCGCTATCACCGTGACCGCGCAGGTCTGGGGCGTAGATCGTGTATCGGTCGTTTAGGGCGAGGGCGACACGATCCCAGTTGCGGCAGTGATCACGGCCACCGTGGATAAGGACAAGAGGCGGCTTGCCCTCATCCCCCCAGACGGCATAATGTAGCTTCAGCCGCTGGGAGTAATAATACCTGGATTCCGGCTCGCTCATCCTACCAGCCTGCAGAGCTTCTCATGGTCGTGCGGCGGCAGTTTGGGCGTAGGTGGCATAGCCCCGCTATAATAGCAAAAACCCCCTGTTGGAGCATTACGGATGGCCCGTCTCAAGCTGCATGTCACACCTGGTGCCCGCCAAGAAGGTATCGTCGGCTGGCGGGGGCAGTCACTGCGACTAAAGGTGCGGGCGCGGCCGGAGAAGGGCCGAGCCAACGAGGCCGTCATTCGCTTGCTTGCCAGCCATCTCGGTCTCCCCCGCGCGAGCCTCAGCATTGTGCGCGGCGCTACATCGCGAGACAAGCTGGTGAAGGTGGACGGCCTCAGCGGAGACCAGCTTCGAACGCTACTGGGCCCATCCACTCCTCAGTGACCATCGCCGGGTACGCCACGACGACATGGACAAGGCCCTCGGCAGCCCTAATCTCCCTCGGCAGGCCTATGCTACAATTCTAACGGAGAGAGGTTGAGAGTAGGCAACGTGGTCGATGGCGTAGCGCGCCGTTCCCCACTGGCCTACCTCCTGGTGAGGGCGGTTGAGGCCCCGGAGAGGAGCAGTAGTGGGAGGTTCCTACCGGCTGCTTCGCATCTTCGGGATCGACATCCTCGTACACTGGAGTTGGCTCGCCATCTTCGTCCTGCTGACGTGGTGGCTCTCCCAGGGCTTCTTCAAAGATGAGTACGGGGACTGGACCAGTGGCCAGCGCTGGGCAGCCGCCGTGGTGTCTGCTCTGACCTTCTTCGCTTCCATCCTCCTGCATGAGCTCGCCCACTCCCTCGTGGCCAAGCGAGAAGGGCTGCCGGTAAAGAGCATCACCCTGTTCATCTTCGGCGGGGTTTCTGCCCTGGGCAGTGAGCCGGAGACACCGGGGCAGGAGTTCCGCGTCGCTATCGTCGGCCCTCTCGTCAGCTTCATCCTGGCGGG
>JADFKX010000195.1 GCA_022564695.1 Chloroflexota bacterium
ACATGATCGTGGAGGTGGTGCAGGAGTACGGTGAGCTGGCGGCCGACCCGCAGATAGTGGCGAACGATATGGTGACCACCTTCGAGCACCCGTCCCACGGGCCGATCAAGATGGTGAGCCCGGCGGTAAACCTGCACGGCACGCCGGGCAGCATTCGCGGGCCAGCGCCGGAGTTTGGGCAGCACACGGAGGAGGTGCTGCTGGAGACGGGGTTCTCCTGGGAGGAGATCGAGGCGCTGCGCTCGGAAGGTGTTATCGGGCTGCGGTCAGCGGAGGCGAAGAACGCGTAAGCGGGACGAAAAATCCTGGATCGGGCAGCGCGGCCTATACGCCGGAGCCGCCGCTGGACTTCATCATCTCCCGCAGCTTGCGCAATGTGCGGAAGAGGATAACACGGACGTTGGGCTCGCTCAGGCTCATTATCCCTGCGATCTGGCTGTTAGGTAGCTCGGCGTCAAACTTCAGTGAGACGATGTCCTGCTCGCGTTGGGGAAACGTCTTCAGGCATTCGACCACCGCCGCCACCTCATCGCGGACCAGCACCTCGTTCTCGACGGAGACGTTGCTGGCGACGACGGACTTCATGACATCGTGGTCAACGATGGATTCGCGACCTTGCTTACGGGCGTGGCTGGTGACCAGGTTGCGGGCGATAGTGAATAGCCAGGTGGAGAACGCCTCATCGTTACGCAGGGAGCCCATCTTGACGAAGGCCCGCTCGAATACCTCTGAGCAGAGGTCTTCCGCCTGATGGACGTTGTGTACGCGGCCGTAGATGTAAGCGAAGACGCGCGGGAAGAACTGTTGATACTTCTCGGCGAACTGGTCAAGGCGGCGGGCCGCCTCATTGACGCTGTCCGCGGCTGAAGAGCGGAAGAGCTTAGGTAGTGTAGGCATTGTTTCGGGGTGCGTCTCCGAAAAACAGAGCGGCTGCTGAGCGGGTGCTAGACTTTAGCCTCTATTATGTGCATAATATCACTTGAATTCCGTATCCGTATAAACTAAGGCAGTTTCCAGGTTCATGACATTAGTATCTTAAATATCTCGTCTTAGTGAATTAATATGGAATCTGGATTCTGCATTGGTAAGATCAGGATAAGGCGGGCCGGATGGGGGTGTCAAGACACTTCATGACAATAATCCGGGGAATTCTAATCGGAACTGACGGCGAGGGGCAGCCCACCGGAGACAGCGGCAGCCCCCCACGCGAGCAGCGGGGGTGAATAATGCCTAAGAAGTGGAACTTCCTGAGCAACTACGGACTGACGCTGACCCACCTCTTCCAGAACCCTCGCGCTACCCTGCGCGAGATCGCGCTGGGTACGACCCTCACCGAGCGGGCCGTGTATCAGATAGTGCGCGACCTAGAGGAGGGAGGCTTCATCGAGAAGAAGCGTGTGGGTCGCCGCAACATTTACACGATTAACGAAGGGGCCCTGTTTGACTACCCCGTATACGGCGAACTGAACATCGCTCAGATGATCACTGCCCTTCGTCGGATCCTTGAGGAGCGCCGAACCGCGACACCGGCGTAGACCGCTACCCGCCCATCTTGGCAGGGGGGATGCCGTAGCGCTTGCTGCCCCCGGTCACCATGAACTCCACGATGCCGTAGCCGGTCTCACCGTTCATCTGAAACCGGCAGTGCTGGTCGAAGCCGAAGGCGTTGGCGTCGGCTGCGGCCAGGACCTTGGCATCGGCGTCGGACCAAGCGCTGGGAGCGCGGGCCAGGAAGATCGTACCGATCTCGTCCGCCTCCAGCGACAGCCGCTCCCCGTCCGCCATTGTGAGGGTGAACCGGCTCGCTTTGGGTCGCTTAGTACCCGGCCACAGCTCCAGCTCGTGCTCGATGCCGGTCACCGGCCGCACCTCCCCCTCCTCCGGTATGATGCCGCCGTCGCAGTGGATCACTTCACCCTCGGGAGTCTCCCACAGCCAAGCGGAGACGCAGAAGTTCGAGAACTGGGCGGATATCCAGTACCAGACCGGCACGTTCGCCATATCGCGTACGCCCCAGGAACGGTCGCGCATGCCCATAAGGCCGGTGAACGTCTCGCCGTCCACGGTGAACGAGCCATCGTATAGTCCGCTCTGCGTGTAGTGCAACTGGTTAGCGACCAGCTTATCGCCGTCCTGCCAGCGGATGGGGCTGAAGGCGTAGAGGGGACAGCGGGCGCGGAACACCAGCGAGCCGCTAATACCGTTCGCCTCGTCAGCGATCTCCAGACGCCAGGCCTTGAGGGGCTCCTCGATGGAGTAGGAGAGGCTGCCGGCCTGCATCTCCTCTCGGTTAGCTTCGATGGTGCGGACGTTGAGGTAAGCGTAATGCCGCCCGTTATAGACGACGAACAGGTAGGCCTGTACCATCCCATGCGGGCCGAACTCATCGCGATTGGGGAAAACGCCCAGGCCGGTTATAGCCGCGAACTTACCTTCACCGTCATGAATGTTGAAGTAGAAGCGGTCCTGCCACTCCGGATGGTCCGACACAACCTGGGCCAGTGGCAGCTCCGTCTGGTGAACAAGATATTCGTCGGCCTTGCCGATCAACGCTTCTTCCTTTCCGGTGACCCGCTCAGCGCTGGTGGCTGAAGGTTACCTTCAGAGTATCGCCATCGAAGGCGGACGAGACGCCGTTCAGGCCCCGAACCTCATCCGGTAAGTCAAACGTACGGCTGCGCTCGCCCACGTAGACGATTAGCGCATCATCGAGGCGCTCAATAGCCAGCTCATCGCGTTCGACGAAGGGAAGCGCGAGGCTCAAGACGTAGTCACCATCGCGGCGAGAGAACGCCTGCGCGGGCCTCGCGTGGAGGACAGCCGCAGGGTCCGCCTCGCCATACGCCAGCCCTGCGAGCGCGACAAGCCCCTTGAGGTCATCCACGTCACGCGGCTGCAAGGGGACTGGAAAGACGGGCAGAGGCTCCAGCGACTCGCGAACGTATTTCAGATTCGTTTGCTGATCATCGCGCCGAGGCATAGCCCAGGGTCCGGCGTCCTCCGGCAGTAGCCGGTTGCAGAAGGCGGCGTCCAGCGGATAGCTAAACAGACTTAATTCGGTTACGGCCCGCTGAACATCCATCAAAGCACCCTCCTCCGCGGTAAGCACGAGGCGCACGGACGACGCCTCAGGGTCGCCCAACGTCCGGCGGAGGTGGGAGAGACGAAGGAGGAGGTCGCGGCCGGCCGTGTAGACGTCCTCGCCGCTGGCAGCGTATCCGCTGATTGCCTTCAGGAAGGGCTCCAGCACCGTGGGCTGGCGCTCCGGGAACATCCGCTTCAGGGCGCGGGCGGCGGCGTCCAGCGCCGCCAGGAGGTCCAGAGTATGCCGAACCGCCGGACAGTCGACGACGATAGCGTCGAAATCGCCGCTTTCGATATGCTCCTCAAGCGTGAGCAGCCGAGCCAGGTCGGCGAAGCCGGGGAAGGCGGCCATATCATCGGCCACGGTCTCGTCCATGTTGCGCCAGGCGAACACGTCACGCAGCCAGGTTCGGAACGGGCCGGGCGCATCGTGGCGGCCGGGCGTTGATTCCAGCGCCCAGAGGTCGGCCGCCACAGGCTCCGGCCGCTCACCCAGAGCGCAGCCGAAGGCGTCGCCGATGCCGGGCCCGAGGCCGAAGGCCAGCGTCCTGCGGCCACCGCCGGCGATGGCGGCGGCTGTGGCGGCGGCCAGCGTGCTGACGCCGGCGCCGCCCCTACCGGTGAAGACGATGATTCGCACGCGCTA
>JADFKX010000037.1 GCA_022564695.1 Chloroflexota bacterium
ACCCGAAATAGAGCAATCATACGAAAGCTCAAGAAACGCTTCCCGGACGCGATGTGCTCGCTCAATCATCGCTCTCCACTGCACCTTCTCGTCGCTACAATCTTGAGCGCGCAGTGCACCGACGAGCGCGTCAACATCGTCACGAAGGACCTCTTCAAGCGTTACCGGACGGCCCGAGATTTTGCCGGTGCACACCCGGACGAGCTGGAGCAGATAATCAGGTCTACGGGCTTCTATCGAAACAAGACGAAGTCGATTATCGGCATGGCCCAAACCCTCGTCGAGAGCCACAGCAGTAAGGTTCCCCGAACAATGGAGCAACTCACCCGCCTTCCCGGTGTCGGTAGAAAGACCGCCAACGTCGTGCTGGGTAATGCATTCGGCATCGACGAGGGCATCGTAGTTGATACGCATGTTACGCGCATCTCCAACCGGCTAAAACTCACCACGAACAAAGATGCTGTGAGGATCGAACAGGATCTGATGTGCCTAGTGCCGAAGAAGGATTGGACTATCTTCCCCCACCTCATGATCCACCACGGGCGCGCCATATGTCAGGCGCGCAAGCCAAAATGTGAAGCATGTCCAATCAACACGCTCTGCCCGTCCTCACTGGCTTGATGCCTACTGCAATTCGGTCTTGGATCAGAGGGAAACGTGAAAATCGATCTCGCCCTCGCATGTGATTACGCACTAATAGACCAGTTCGGCAAGCTCTCCGTCATGGGGATCTTCGAGCACATCTGGGTACATCACTTTCCGGTCGTACACCAGCGCCTGCACCTCGTGTTGCGCCTGAAAGGGCGACGCACAGAACTCGGCGAGCATCGCGTACGCATCCGTCTCGTCGACGAAAACGACAGCGAGATCATCAACGGCAACGGCACGGTGACCTTTGCAGAGCCGCCCGCTGGGGTCACAGAGGTCGAAGCCGGTACCGTTCTGGTGTTCGACGTGCCGCTGGACCACGCCGGATCCTACCGTTTCGAGATCTTTATTGATGACGAGCAAGTAGCAGCCGTCCCACTCACAGTGGGCGTCGCTCCCAACTCGGCCTCGTCTGAAACTGCGGGATCGCCTTGACGGGGAAGTCGAGCCCGTGACCGCGTCAAAGTACAATCGCTGGCTGATGGCATCGCTCGCAATCGTCGTCATTGGGCTGGCCTTCCGCATCAACGGCTATCCCCTCCTCGAACCCGACGAGGGCCGAAACGCCGAAATTGCCCGAGAGATGGCTGAGTCAAACGACTACATAATCCCGCGACTCAACGGGCTGCCGTACCTCGACAAACCCATCCTCTACTTTTCCGTGGGCGCCGCCATCATGGAACTGCTTGGCCCCACGGAGCTGGCCGCCCGTCTGCCCTCACTTCTCTTCACCGTTACCACGCTCATGTTGGTGTGGTGGTTCGGTCACCGAACCCTCGGCCCTGCCGGCGGCCTTATCGCGGCGGCGGCAACCGGTGCGATGCCGCTCACCCTCGCCTTCGCCCGAACCGTAATCTTCGACAGCGCCCTCACCTTCTTCATCACCCTGTCCATATTCGGCTTCTATCTGGCCTCAGAACCGCCGCCGGGCGCCACGGACGCGGCCGGCCACGAGCACGCCGCGTCGTGGACAGCGGTGGGATGGATTGGCCTCGCGCTCGGCGTGTTGACCAAGGGACCGATCGGGTTGGCCTTGCCCCTCATGGTGATCGTGCCGTACCTCGCCTGGCGGCGGCGCTGGTACGCGCTCTGGGATCCGGTAGCCGTGCTGCTTTTCGTCGCACTCCTCCTCCCATGGCTGTTCGCCATGTCGCGCGAGGTGCCGGACTTCCTGGAGTACGCCCTGGTGACGGAGACTTTCCAGCGCCTCACCACCGACGAACTCCGCCGCACCGGACCCTTTTGGTATTTCTTGCCGATCATCGTGGCCGGCTCGCTGCCATGGTCCCTCGTTGCCGCCGTGGGGTGGAAGCGTGGACGTCCCGACCACGACGCTTCGGGCAAATGGGATCGACGACTAGTTCTGTTGCTCCTGTGGATCGTCATCCCGCTCTTGTTCTTCTCACTTTCACAATCGAAGCGCCCGCACTACGTGCTTCCTCTCATGCCGGCCATCGGCCTCCTCGTGGGACTCCTCTGGAGCGGCAGAGATAAGCGGCCTTGCGGCGCTCGAGGCGGAGGCGTGGCACTCGCCATCTGCGGTATCGTGATTCTCCTCGCTCCGATTATCGTGGGCGCTCTCCTGGAAGTCGAGGCGGGTGTTGCACAGGCCATTCCCGGCACGGCAAGGATGCTGGGCATCGTCTGCGTGATCGCGGGTGCCACCACCTTCTTCGTCTCACACCGGAGAGACTTGTCTCTCTTTGCTCTGTGCGTTCCGGTTGTCGCTATCCCGTTTGTGAGCATGAACCTCATGAGCGCCATCGGCGAAGATCGGTCCGGCCGGGAGATGGCACGTGCCATCCAACGCATCATGACGGACCGCACGGAGATCATTGCCATTCAGACCTATCCACTGTCCCTGCCGTTTTATCTGAGACGCCAGTTCCTCATTGCTACAGGAGACGGATCTGAACTCACCAGCAACTACCTGATCCGCACCTACTCCCGCTGGACCGGCACGCCCGGCACGCCCTTCCGGCCCGTGGATTGGTGGGTGGACATCTTGGCGAATTGTCGCCTGCCCCACGTGTTCCTCGCGCGTGTCGACGATGTGCGGGGTGCGGCGGCGGATCCGGTCGAAGTCGTCCAGTGAGAGCGACACGCCGGCCTCGCGGGCGATCGCCAGCAGGTGAAGGGCGGCGTTAGTGGAGCCGCCGATCGCCACCACCACGGCGATCGCGTTCTCAAACGCCACCTTGGTGAGGATATCGCGAGGCTTTAGGTCCGCCTCCAGCAGCCTCAACGCCGCCTCGCCCGTCCGTCGACAGAGGTCGTCCCGGCGCCGGTCGATGGCGGGGATAGAGGCGCTGTAGGGCAACGCCATGCCCAGCGCCTCGCTGGCGCAGGCCATCGTGTTGGCCGTGTACATACCGGCGCAGGAGCCCTCCCCTGGACAGGCGACGCACTCCAGCTCATACAGCTCCTCTTCAGTCATGCGTCCCGCCTCGTACGCGCCAACGCCCTCGAACACGTCCTGGACGGTGACGTCGCGGCCCTTGTAGCGGCCCGGCATGATAGTGCCGCCGTACAGGAAGATGGACGGTATGTTCAGGCGGGCCGCCGCCATCAACGAGCCGGGGAGGCTCTTGTCGCAGCCCGCGATCGTCACCAGCGCATCGTAGGCGTGGGCCATCACCATCAGCTCGATAGAGTCCGCGATGACCTCTCGGCTGACCAGCGAGGCCTTCATCCCTTCGTGGCCCATAGCGATACCGTCGGACACGGCGATGGTGACGAACTCCCGTGAGGTGCCGCCGCTGCTGCCGACGCCCTCTTTCACACGGTCGGCAAGGCGGTCCAGGTGGATGTTGCAGGGCGTCGCCTCGTTCCAGCAGCTCGCCACGGCCACAAACGGCTTCTGGATGTCCTCGTCGGACAGCCCCATCGCGCGCAGATACGACCGGTTGGGCGCCCGCGCCGGGCCCCCCTTCATCGCCTCGCTTCTCAGCTTTCTGGTCGTCACCATCTCCGTCGCTCACTCCCGCATAACTAAATTAGTCCCGACCCCAAAGGGACGGGACTTGTGGTCTCGTGGTACCACCCTTTTTCTCCCAGGCGCACCGGCCGCAGCTAACCTCGGAGCACTCTTGCGCTATAACGGGCGCACCCGAACGAACCTACTGCACTGTTCAGCCCGCTGGCTCAGGTCCCGCCTTGAGGGTGGGATCCCCCGACTCTGTCGAGGGAGGCGAGTTGGAGGCCGCTCGCTACCGCGCTCGCACCGTTGACGCCGGCTCTCTGGAGCGAATCGGCTCTCTACTACTCCCCTTCATCGCCTCTGCCTATGCCGATTAGTTGTGTAAAGAAAATTGTAGGCCAGCGCCTCCGCCAAAGTCAAGCGAATGTTGGGCACAACCCACCCAACCTCACTCCCTTGCCGTCGCTCCGTTCACCAAATCCGGTATCTCCACCCGGTCCCCAACATCGAATCCGTTCCGCTGAAACCAGCCCTGGTTCACCTCCAGCGCGTAGCGGTAAGCCTCCGGTGGGCGATGCGTATCCTCAGATCGCGGCTCCATATCCTGGATGTCCAGGATCGTACCGTCAGCGGCGATGAAGGCGATCGATAGCGGAATCAACGTGTCCCTCATCCAGAATCCGGCCTCCGTGTCCTCCACGTAGACGAACAGCATGCCGCCGTCCTCCGCTAGCTCCTCCCGAAACATCAGGCCGCGGCTGCGCTCCCCAGCCGTCCGCGCCAGCTCAACCCTCAGCTCCACCCCCTCGCCTTCGCCGCCGATGACGACGATGGTCGCCGTCGCGTCACCGTCACCACCCCCACAGGCGAGGCCCAACGATATGGCGATGGCCATCACGAGCGCCAGAGGCCGCAGCATCGCTCCCCCGTCGCCCCTAGCGCGCGGCGGAGAGGCGCGATAGCCTTCGCCGCCGCGCTATCGACGCGAACACGTCTACCGCCAGCCTCAGCGGCCCCATCATGCGCAGGAAGTCCAGGTAGGTCAGCTCGCCTCGTATCAGATGGCAGAACAAACGCCAGAACTTCCCGCTGCGGCGCATCACCGCCATGTAAGGCGGCGGCGCGAACTGCAACAGCTCCTGCAGCTTGCGCGAAACCGTGAGCTCCGGCTGTAGACGGCGGTCCACAGCCCGCTGGTACGGCGAGAGATCGTCCGTCTCTCCGGCTAGGAGTCGCAGGCTCGCACACGCCGCCATGCGGCCGCTCATGAACGCCATATGTATCCCCTCGCCGGTCAGGGGGTCGATCAACCCCGCGGCGTCGCCCACGACAGCCACCGGCCCGCGAGCGATCCTCGAGCCGGGGACGCGGACAGGCAGGTGATGGCCGCGCAGGTTCTCCAGCGCCCCCGCATCGAAGCCATAACGATAGCAGAACTCTGCCAGCTTGGGCCGCAGCGTGAAAGCCGCGTACTTCCAGGCGCCCACGCCAACGTTCAGGTGATCGCCCTTAGGGAACACCCAGCCGTAGCCACCAGCCAGCCAGCCAAAGTCCAATCCAATGAAATCTTGCCAGTCCGCCGGCACGCCGTTCGGGTAAGATACCTTCCCCTCAAGCGCAACCGCCTCCTCGCTCAGTGGACGGGTGCCCGTGGCTCTGCCCACGACCCCATTGGCCCCATCGGCGCCTATGAGGGCGCGAGCAGTGTAGGAGCCGCCATCGGTGCGGACGGTGACCGCGCCGGCCAGGCTTGAGCCTGATCCGCCGCAGCGACCGTCAGAGTTGGCGACAACCTCTACGGAGCGAACCGATTCGCCGTCCCGGAAGGCTGCCCCGGCGCCGACAGCAGCCTCGACGAGGTGCGCGTCCAGCCGGCTGCGCTGGGTCATGTAGGTCAGCGGCTCATCGTAGCGCCGGTCAAAGGCAGGGCCTAGCTGTAGAGAGAACCGCGCTCCCGAAATGGTGCGTTCAACTACCGGCGTCAGGTCGACATCCTGGCAGGAAGCGGCGCGAACGGTGACCCCGCCGCCGCACGGCTTGTCGCGGGGAAAGCGGGCGCGGTCCAACAGCAGTACGGACGCCCCCTCACGGGCAAGGGTGCGGGCGGCGGTGCTGCCGGCTGGGCCAGCGCCGACGACGATAGCATCGTAGCGCATCACGCCCAACAGTTTAGCAGGAGGGCGCCCGCTCGGCGAAGCGCCTCGCTGTTCCCGGAACCGCGGACGTCAGTCCGCGAAGCAACAACCTATCAGCGAACCGTCTCTCAACGGCCCCGCTAAGCATTCGCTATGGCGATGCCGGCGGATACCCAGAACAGGAACTGAAGGAACACGCTGCCGCTGAGCATCAGATACGTCGCTGCCCGCTCCCGCCACTGGAAACCCAGACCCGCTATCAGGTTGACCGCCAGGACCGCCGCCGCCGCTGCCGGTATCAGCAGGATAGAGCTGCGAGAATGCAGGTCCGTGACCTCCCCCAGAGGAGGAAACTCAATCGTGATCTGCGGGTTAAGGTCCGGGTAGATAGCAAACACGTATCCCCACAAGGCAAGGTTGACGAGGACGGCGGCCAGCGCCAGCCACTGGGCGATCCGGTCGGCCCAGATGGGATGGCCGCCGACGCCGTCACGATAGACGGACTCCCTGCCGCCAGCCTGCGCCGATCGCTTGAACTGCTCCACCTCGGCGATGAACCTCGGCGGGTCCTGCGGACTGACCGCATACGTCGCAGACGGCGTCCGCACATAGATGATCTCCTCGGCCGAACGGTGGGTGGAGTAGAACAATACTTCCTCTTCGCCTACCTGACCGCGGCCCACGTGCAGGCCGGGCCAGTTCAACCCCCACAGCGCCGGGCGGTCCTCGCCACGACCCAGAGAGAGCGCCTCAATCCGGTCCAACGGTATGAAGTGCCTCAGCGTCCCCCAGACGATGGTGAGACCGCTGCCGTCCACCACGTACTGCAGCGTATAGCAGGAGTAGGCCCAGAAGGCGAACACAAGGGCGAGGACTATGAGCACGAGGGCACCGGAGATAGCCGTGAACTGGGTGAGCGAGACAGGCCAGGTCGTAGCCTTGGCGATGAGGGCAAAAGCAAACCCGGCGGCGATTACAGCCGGCACGGTCGCCACCACCACCCCCAGTGTGCGACGGGGTCGCTCTATGGTTACGCCTTGACTTTTGAGTAGCACGGGGTGCACCAGGAGGCATACTTGGAGTTGCGGGCCGTGATCACATCAAAGTAGAGCTGCATCAACCGCTTGGCGACAGGGCCCGCCTTGCCGCTCCCGATCGGGCGGTGGTCCAGCTCCACCACGGGCGTCACGTGGGCGGCAGTGCCCGTCATGAAGCACTCCTCGGCGACGTACAGCTCGCTCCGGTCGATATCCCGCTCCACCGTCTCCATCCCCATCTCCTCGCGGGCCAGAGTGATCACCGTTTCGCGGGTGATGCCCACAAGGATGTTGGAGGAGGGTGGCGGCGTGATCAGCCGGCCACCGTCAACGACGAAGATGTTTTCGCCAGAGCCCTCGGAGACGTGGCCCCGCTCGTCCAGCATAATCGCCTCGTCGAAGCCGTTAAGCTGCGCCTCCGTCTTCGCCAGGGCGGAGTTGGCGTAAATGCCCGTGATCTTGGCGCGGGCAGGAATGCTGGTGTCCTCCACCCGTCGCCAGGATGAGGTGCAGCAGCGTGCCCCCTTCTCGATGTCCAGATAGGGCCCGAACGGCGCGATAAACATCAGAAAGTCGTCATCAAGGTCGTGCAGGCGAACCCCCAGCACCTCGGAGCTCTTATAGGCCAGCGGCCGGATGTAGACATCCTCTCGATAGCAAGACATCTCGACTAGCTTTGTGATTATCGACTGAAGCTCCTCATTGGAGTACGCGAAGTCAATCCGCATGATGCGACAGCTCTTGCGCAGCCGGTCGAAGTGCTCCTTCAGGCGGAACAGGTATATCTGCTGCTCCGCATCGTTCCAGTTCCCGCGGACGCCCTCGAACACGCCCGTGCCATAGTTGAAGGCGTGAGTCATGATGCCGATCTTGGCTTCGGCCAGAGGCATGAACTGCTTCTGGAAGTAAGCGTGTGGTATGGGCGCTTCCGGCATGCGGACGGCTCCTTTCGCGGCGGTGACCCTAATTATAGGCAGATCGCCGCGTTCGCGCCATATGGGACCGGTATCAGACTAGCTCCCCCACCTCACCTCGAACAGCCGCACCGAGTCCTCGAGGCTAGTCGAGAGGGGAACTAAGAGTCGTAGCCCTCTAGCCTTCGTCCGAGCCGTGCTGTGCTCTGAGAACAAGAAAAGTGACTAGCACGGAGGTGACCAGTGCGACAGCAAACATACGTCGTTTCATTGGACAACTCCTTCACTGAATGCGATCGCTAATGAGGGCATTATAGTCCAGCGCCGGAGTATGTCAAGATAATCGCGGAAGGCGATGCTCATCCCCGTCCTCCGCTATCGGCTCACCCGCATTCAGGCCCACCCGCACACGGATCGGCTCCGCCGCCGACTCGTTCTGCTCCGCGAACGCCCGCTGCATCGCGATGGCGCACTCCAGCGCCTTGCTCGTTGACTGGCGAAAGGCCGCGCGCTATCGTGAGCTTGACTCCCCGACAAACAGTAGGAGGCAAGCCTGCCTGCCGGTACGTGTGCGCCTCGGCGTAGGCAGGCGCAACGTCCCATGGGTCATTGGTTGAGGCTGGGCGATCTCGAGCTGCTCGTGGTGAGCGATGGCGTCCTGCGCCAGGACGCCGGCGCCGTGTTCGGCCTTACGCCCCGCCTCATGTGGGAGCGCTATCTGCCGGAGCTGGACGACAAGTACCGCTTCCCCCTGGGGCTGAACTCCATGCTCGTCCGCGGTCAGGGGAAGACCGTGCTCGTGGAGACCGGCGTCGGAACGAAGACGGGCCGCACCCCCGGCGTTTCGGGCACGGAGGAGAGCGGTAACCTGCTCCGTAACCTGCAGCTCGAAGGCATCCGGCCCGAGGACGTGGACATCGTCGTGAACACCCACCTCCACTTCGATCACGCCGGCGGCAACACCCTGATCTCCGATGGCAAGCCGGTCCCCACCTTCCCCCGCGCCCGCTACCTCATCCCCAAGGGCGAGTGGCAGGTCGCCTCCAGCCCCAACGAGCGCACCCGCGCCACCTACCTCGCTGAGAACTTCGAGCCCCTTGAAGACGCCCGCCGGGTCGAGCTTGTAGAAGGCAAGGTGGAGATCATCAAAGGGCTGAACCTGCTGCCCGCGCCGGGCCACACCGCCGACCACTGCATCGTGGAGCTCGACTCAGGCGGCGATCTCGCCCTATACGTTGGGGAACTCGCCCAGCACCCCGTAATGCTGGAGCGCATCGCCTGGATCTCAGCCTTCGACGTCCTCCCCCTGGTGTCGTTGGAGACGAAGAAGCGCGTCATCGAGCGGGCGCTGGAGCGGCGGGCGCTCATCGTCTCCGTGCACGCGCCATATCCGGGCCTGGGACGCCTCCGTATGGAGGAGGGGAAACGCAGATGGGAACCGCTGGACGGGCAGGGACGATGACCGACCAGCCCGCCGCCGAAGCCCTGCGCCGCACCTCCCTCCACGCCGAGCACGTGCTCCTGGGCGCCCGCATGGTGCCCTTCGCCGGCTGGGAGATGCCTGTGCAGTACTCTGGCATCATCGAAGAGCATCAGGCGGTGCGGCAAGCCGCCGGTATGTTCGACGTCTCCCACATGGGCCGCTTCGAGCTCATCGGCCCGGAGGCCGCCGCCCTCCTCCGCTACGTCTGCACCTACGATATGACCCGCCTCTCGCCCGCCCGCGGCCACTACGCCGCCGCTTGCCGCCCCGATGGCGGCATCATGGACGACGTCTACGTCTACTGCCTAGCGGAAGACCGTTACCTGCTCGTGGCCAACGCCTCCAACGCCAGCAAGATCCGCGACTGGCTCCGCCGGCACAGTCGCCGCTTCCGGGTGGAGATCTCCGACCGCCACACCTCCACCTGCATGATCGCCGTGCAGGGGCCCCAGGCGCTAGAGCGACTCGCCCGCGTGCTGGAGCCTGATTTCATCAACTCCCTGAAGCCACGCGCCTGCGGCGAGATAGAATGGGAGAACGCCTTCGTCTTCGCCTCGCGTACCGGCTACACGGGAGAGGACGGATTGGAGCTCATCTCTTCGGCGGCCGCCGGCCCCCGCCTCTGGCGGGCCCTCCTGGACGCGGAAGTGCTCCCCTGCGGCCTCGGCGCCCGCGATACCCTGCGCCTGGAGGCCTCACTCCTCCTCTACGGTAACGATATGGACGAGACGGTGAACCCGCTTGAGGTCGGGCTGGGCTGGGTCGTGACCACGGACGACAGCGCCGACTTCCTCGGACGTGAGGCGCTCCAGCGCGCCCGCGATAGCCAACCTCAGCGTACGCTCGTCTGCCTGAAAGCCCAGGAGCGAGGCATAATGCGGCCGGGCTGCTCCATCTTGCATTCCGGCCAACAGGTAGGTAAAGTCACCAGCGGTAGCCACTCGCCGACCCTGGGCGGGAGCATCGCCATGGGCTTCGTACCACCGGAGTTGGCGGCGGAAGGAACGGAGCTGATCGTGGACATCCGCGGCAGGCCCCTTCCGGCGCGGGTGGTGCCTCGTCCGTTCTACAGGCGCCCTCGGGCCGCAGAGGAAAGGAACGCTTAGTTGGTCATCCCCCCCGATCTCCGCTACACGAAGGAACACGAGTGGGTACGCATGGATGACGGGATCGGCACTGTGGGCATCACGGACTACGCCCAGGATCAGTTGGGAGATGTCGTCTACGTGGACCTGCCGTCGCCCGGCAAGCAGCTCTCCCAGCTCGCCGTATTCGGGGAGATCGAGTCCGTCAAGGCCGTGTCCGAGCTGTACGCTCCCGTAAGCGGCGAGGTGATCGAATCGAACGGGGCCCTCGCCGACAAGCCGGAGCTGATCAACGAATCGCCCTACGACGAAGGCTGGCTCATGAAGCTGCGCCTGGCCGACGAGGGCGAGGTCGAGAAGCTCATGACCGCCGAACAGTACAGCGACTTCATCGAGAGCGAGGCCGAATGACCTCCCCCCACCCCTACATCCCCAACACCGACGAAGACCGTCGCGCCATGCTCGACGCCGTCGGCGTCGCCACCGCCGACGAGCTGTTCGCCGACATCCCGCCGGAGCTGCGTATCGACGGCCTGGACCTGCCACCGGCGCTATCGGAGCAGGAACTGATGCGAGAGATGGCCGCCCTGGCCGCCCGCAACCAGGTCCCCGGGGATGGACAGGCAGGCGACTCCGCCTCCGGCGGATGCTTCCTGGGCGCCGGCGCCTATCGCCACTTCATCCCCAGCGTCGTCGGCCACGTCCTAAGCCGCTCCGAGTTCTACTCCGCCTACACCCCCTACCAACCCGAGATCAGCCAGGGCACACTCCAGACGATGTTCGAACTCCAGTCCATGACCTGCGAGCTGACCGGCATGGACGCGGCCAACGCCGGCATGTACGACGGCGCCAGCGCCCTCGCCGAGGCCTGCCTCATGGCCTGCAACGTCACCGGCCGCAACCGCATCGCCATACTGGACAGCGTCCACCCGGCCTACGCCGACGTAGTGCGCACCTATGCCCGCGGCCGTGATCTGGCGGTGGACGTGGTGTCGGACGGCGGCCTCAGCCAGGAACACGCCTGCCTGGCCGTCCAGCACCCCAACTTCTTCGGCTGCCTGGAGGACGTTTGGCAGCGGGAGGCGGCCGCCCACGCCGCCGGCGCGCTCCTCATCGCCGTCACCGACCCGATCTCGCTGGGGCTGCTGGCGCCGCCCGGCGACTACGGCGCCGACATCGCCGTCGCCGAGGGGCAGAGCCTGGGCTGGCCGGTCACCTTCGGCGGGCCCTACTTGGGGCTGTTCGCCTGCCGCCAGCAGTACCTGCGCCGGATGCCCGGCCGCATCGTCGGCCAAACCACCGACCTGGACGGCCGTACCGGATACGTCCTAACCCTTCAGACGCGAGAGCAGCACATCCGGCGCGAGCGCGCCACCTCCAACATCTGCACCAGCCAGCAGCTTGTAGGGCTCGCCGCCGCCGTATACCTGGCCGCGGTAGGCAAGCACGGCCTGCGCCGTATCGCCGAGACCTGCTACCATCGGGCGCACTACGCGGCGGAGCGCATCGCCGCCCTGCCCGGCTACTCGCTCGCATTTGAGGCGCCCTTCTTCAAGGAGTTCACCGTCCGCTGCCCCCGCCCCGTCCCGCAGATACAGGCGCGACTCCAGGAGCGGGGGATCATCGGCGGCCTGGACGTGAGCGACCGTGTGGACAACGGGATGCTCATCTGCGTTACGGAAGTCAACACGCGAGAGGAGATCGACCGTCTGGTGGAAGCGCTGGCGGAGGCGGCGCAATGACCACCACCGAGCGAAGCAAGACTAACCCGAAAGCGATGGACATCGGCGCCCGCCTCACCTTCGACCTGAGCCGGCCGGGGCGCAAGGGCGTCCTGCTGCCGGAACCGGACGTGCCAACGGCGGCGCTGCCGGACGCCCGCTTCCTGCGCTCGGAGCTCAACCTGCCTGAGCTGTCGCAGAACCAGGTGATCCGCTACTTCCTGGGGCTGAGCAAGCTCAACTACAGCCTGGACACCGGATTCTACCCCCTCGGCTCCTGCACCATGAAGTACAACCCAACCGTCAACGAGGACGTCGGCCGCCTGCCCGGCTTCGCCCTCGCCCACCCCCTCCAGCCGGAGGCCACCGTCCAGGGCGCGCTGGCCGTCCTCCACCAGCTCCAGCAGGCCCTCGCCGCCATCACCGGCATGGACGCCGTCGCCCTGGCCCCCGCCGCGGGCGCGCAAGGAGAGCTGTGCGGCATCCTCATGATCAAGGCCTACCTGGAGGACCAACCCGATGGCATCGGGGCCCGGCGGAAGGTGCTCATCCCGGACTCCGCCCACGGCACGAACCCGGCCACCGCCGCTATGTGCGGCTTCCAGGTCGTCACCATCCCCTCCGACCGTGACGGCAACACAGACATGGCGGCCCTGGAGTCCGCCCTGGACAACGGCGTCGCGGCGATGATGCTCACCCTGCCCTCGACCCTTGGCCTGTTCGACCCCAACATCCAGCGAATCGCCCAAACGTTGCACCGGCACGGCGCCCTCCTCTACGGCGACGGCGCCAACCAGAACGCCTTCCTGGGCCGCGCCCGCTTCGGCGATATGGGGTTCGACGTCGTGCACTTAAATCTTCATAAAACGTTCTCCACTCCTCACGGCGGTGGCGGCCCCGGTGCCGGCCCCGTCTGCGTCAAGGCCAAGCTGGCCCCCTACCTGCCCATGCCGGTGGTGGAGACGAACGGAGAGTCGTTCAGCCTGGCCGCGCCGGAGCACAGCATCGGCAAGGTCACCGCCTTTCACGGCAACTTTGGTGTGCTGGTCCGCGCTCTCACCTACATCCAATCCCTGGGCGCCGAAGGGCTGCGCGCCATCAGCGATAACGCCGTGATCAACGCCAACTACGTCCTCACCCGCCTGCGCCGCGCTTATCATCTTCCCTACGACCGCCGCTGCATGCACGAGGTCGTGTTCTCCCCGCCCAAGGCAGGCCGGCGGGCGAAAGCCGCCAAGACCCTGGACATCGCCAAGCGGCTCATCGACTACGGCTTCCACCCGCCCACCATCTACTTCCCGCTAATCGTCGACGAGGCGCTGATGGTGGAGCCCACGGAGTCAGAGGCGAAGGAAGCGCTGGACGCCTTCTGCGAGGCGATGCTGGCGATAGCCCGCGAGGCGGAGGAGGAGCCAGAGCTGCTGCGCGGCGCCCCCCACGACGCCCCCCTGCGCCGCCTCGACGAGGCCGCCGCCGCCCGCAAGCCCTACCTGCGCTGGCGGCCACCCGGACAAGGAGGAAACGCGTGACTGACGACCCTTCGACGGGCTCAGGGCAGGCTATCGGCGAGCTGAACGTACCATCGCGGCTGCTGCTGGGCCCCGGCCCGTCCAACGTCCACCCCCGCGTATACCGCGCCATGATGGCCCCCGTCATCGGCTACCTGGACCCCCAGTTCCTTCAGCTCCTCGACGACACCCAGCGCCCCCTCCGTGCCCTCTTCCGCACCGAGAACGACATGACCATCGCCATCTCCGGCACCGGCACCGCCGGCATGGAAGCCGCCATCTACAACGTCGTCGAGCCGGGAGATACGGTCATCGTCTGCTTCAACGGCTTCTTCGGCGACCGGATGGCGCAGATGGCGCGCCGCTGCGACGCCAAGCCCGTCCTCGTCGAGGCCGAGTGGGGTCGCATCATCGAGCCGGAGCAGGTAGAACAGGCGCTCAAGGCCAATCCCGGCGCTAAACTGGTCACCATCGTCCACGGCGAGACCAGCACCGGCATCCTCCAGCCACTGGAGGAGATATCCCGCATCGTCCATGCCCATGACGCGCTGCTCCTGGTGGATGCCGTCACCTCCTTCACCGGCTGCGACCTGCGCATCGACGACTGGGGCGTGGACATCTGCTTCAGCGGCACTCAAAAGTGCCTGTCGGCCCCGCCGGGGATGGCCCCCCTCACCCTAAGCCCCCAGGCGATGGAGGTGGTGGCCAAACGCAAGGAGCCGGTGCGGAGCTGGTACCTGGACGTCTCCATGCTGCGTAACTACTGGGGCGCCGGCAAGGCGCGCGTCTACCATCACACGCCACCGATGACAATGCTCTACGCCCTGCGAGAGGCGCTGCGCATCGTGCTGGAGGAGGGGCTGGAGACCCGCATCGCCCGCCACCGGCGTCACGCCCAGGCGCTATGGGCGGGCGTAGAGGCCATGGGCCTGCAACTGCACGCCCAGGAGGGTCACCGCCTTCCCTCGCTCACCACCGTCCGGGTGCCGGACGGCATCGCTGAGATGACGCTGCGCCGCGCCCTCCTCCAGGA
>JADFKX010000196.1 GCA_022564695.1 Chloroflexota bacterium
ACGATGCGGTAGGCGGCGACAGCGCCGATGATGCTGGCGATTCGCACAGGCGTCTGCCAGAGGCCGACCGCGCCCAGGCTGATGTCATGCTCTCTGAGGAAGGGTTGGAAGAAGAAGACGGGGGCGAGGCTGCCGATGCTGATGAGGCCGAAGTAGAGGACGGCGTATCGCACGTCGGGGCGGCGCCGCACGATATCGATGCTGTCGGCGATCACCCGGCGGTAGCTAAGGTGGTGTTCGGTTCTCATCTCGGGTGCGGGCTCGGTGAAGGTGATGGCGACGAGGACGGCCAGGGCGGCGATGCCGCCGCTGATGACGATGGGGAGGGAGAGGTTAGTAGCGGCGGCCACGGGGGCGCCCAGGAGGGTGCCTGCCAGGGCGGCGGCGGTGAACAGGCCCCAGGCGCGGCCGTAGATGCGGGGGTAGTCATCCTCACGGCCCAGCGCTTTCAGGGAGTCGTACAGGAACGCCGACTCGGTTCCCATCAGGAACGAGAAGCCGATACCCCATATGAGGTAGGAGACGAGGATCAGCTCGAACGAGGAAGCTAGGCCGAACAGGGTGACGGCGGCGCTGAGGGCGCAGGCGGAGACGATGAGCGTGGGCTTGCGACCCCATCGGTCGGCGATGGCGGCGGCGGGTATCTGGAGGGCGATGATGCTCAGCCAGAAGGGCACGTCTATCAGGGTGACCTGCCCCAGGGTGAGGCCGCGCTCCTCCGTCAGGTAGATGACCCATATGGGCCACCAAAGCTGGAAGTTCAGCAGGAACTGGAAGAGGTAGAACTTCCTGATGTTCGCCTGCATGCGGGCGGCGAGGCGCGGGTCTAGGGGGGACCCAGGGGACCCCTGCAAGCGGGACCTCCTTCTGTACGTTGGTGATGTGGACTGGGACGGCTAGGCTAGCTTACCGCAGGTCCAGGGCGAGGATGAAGTGAGAGGGCGGCTTAGAAGCTGAGGTCAAAGAAGAACAGCCCTGGGGCCAGGCCGCCTATTTGCGCTCCCCCTGTGGAGCTTACCTCGCCGATGTTGGCGAGAACACCCATCACTACAGCGAAGACGGCAAATCCCGCGAAGTTTGCCACCAGTACCTGGCGCGGCTCCGCGTTGGACGCAGATTGAGTAGCGAAGTAAGTAAGCAGCACGGCGCCGGTCAGGGAGAAGACACCAAATGGGATAGTGAAACCGACGACGGCGATGAGGATGCTGATCCCTACCGGTGCGAAGGCGAAACCCATTGTGCGGAGCAGCTCGGAGAAGTCGACGCGTGCGCCGTAGGCCCGCGCCAGCACCTGGAACACCAGGTACACCCAGATGAACCAGGCCAGGGTCTGAAGGACGCTGCCAACGACGAGGGACCTGATGAAGACATCGGTGGCCTCTACGCCACGCCATTGGACGGCCCAGAGCCAGGAGCCTATCCCTGCCATGACGCTAGCGCCGAAGACGATTACGATCGCGCTCCGAGTGGCGGAGGGTTCGGAACGGATCTCGTCGAAGATGGTCACGTCAAGGCGGATCAGCCTGACCAGCCAGCCGCTGACTCTGTGGAGGTTGCTAGTCTGGTGGCTCATCTGTCGCTCCCCTCGGCGGATTCAGGGTCGCATCCGCATTTGGCGCCCGTTATGGAGGGTCTGCACCATCTCTTCCTAAGCCATTCTCGTAGTCGCTGGTTTGGCTACCTAGCTTGACTCCTTCTCTTAATTAACGCAAGGGGCGCTTAGCAGGTATACCGGTGCGACGTGGGAAACGCTGAGGTGTATCTGAGGTCTTGCGGACAATCACCAGAGTAGGTGATGTCTCAGCACCGGGGATATCGAGGGCGTGAATCGATTCGACGTGGCCGCCACAGGCCCTTAGAGCAGCTTCGGCCTCCCTCACCTCGCGAGGTGCGCCGCTCCCCTTGGGAGCGGCGAGTACGCCACCGAGCCGGAGGAAGGGCAGGGTCAGCTCTACCAGGGTGGGCAGGGGGGCGACGGCTCGGGCCAGCACCAGATCGTACGCTTCGCGGTGTTCGGGTTTGTGCGCCACCTCTTCGGCCCGATCGTTGACCACGGTAACCCGCTCCAGGCTGAGCCTCCGCACCAAGCGTTCGAGGAAGGCGGCGCGTTTGGCGTTCGCCTCCAGCAGGGTGAGGTTCAAGGCCGGACGTACGATCTTGATGGGCAGGCCCGGGAAGCCGGCGCCGCTGCCGATATCGATGGCGGTTTCTCCCAGCGCATCTATCTCTTCAAGGGCGGCGAGCAGCGCCAGGGGTTCCAGAAAGTGGCGGCGCTGCACCGCTTCAGGGTCGGTGAGGGCGGTGAGGCGCAGACGGGGCCGGGACGCTTTCAGTTCGTCCAAATAGGTACGGAACTTTTCCAGCTGGCCGGGCCGTAACCCAATTCTTAACCGTTTAGCACCATCGGCAAGGATTCTCATGCTGTAACGGCTGTCAACTCGGGCTCGTCTAACTTTATGCAAACAGTAAGGCGAGGAGCGCTGGCCTGGAAACCGAACTCCCCGCCCAAGAACACGCCTGGGCTTTTGGCCCTTAAGCGCAACTGGATTATAGCACGTGAAAAGTCCCACAGGACTATTCGAGAAGGCGTCAGGACGCCCTCTCCTCATAGCGTTGTTGGCCTTCGCCGTAGCGGTCGTAGCGGCTTTCGCCGTGGCGGGGATGCCGCGCGGCGCCGAGGCGGACCCTGCCATAGATGGGGACGAGCAGGCCTTCCTGAGCCTTATCAATAGCTACCGGGCGCAGAACGGCTTAGGCACCCTCTCCCTCAACACTGAGCTCAATAACGCCGGCGACTGGATGAGCATCGACATGGCGACCAAGAATTACTTTAGCCACACAGACTCCCTGGGCCGGGACCCGTTCCAGCGCATGGGGGACTTCGGCTACAGCTATAACACTTGGAAAGGCGAGAACCTGGCGGCGGGCACGGAGACTGCGCAGGCCGCATTCGATATTTTTAAGGGCTCTCCCGGGCATAACGCCAACATGCTGAACGCTAACTTCACGGTGATCGGCATCGCGCGGGCCTACGGCGCCGGCTCCACTTACGGCTGGTACTGGTCTACGGAGTTCGGCGGCCAGGGCTCGGCTCCACCGCCCGCGGAGCCTGCGCCTGTACCTACGCCAGTACCCACGTCTGCACCCACGCCCGTGCCCACGCCTGCGCCCACGCCTGTACCCACCCCCGCCCCCACCCCCCCGCCAATAATCCTGGCCGATCAACACCACGGGAAACGGCGCTATCTTCCTGGTTTGGATCAGGGTGAGGGTTTCAAAGAACTCATCCATGGTGCCGTATCCCCCGGGGAGCAGGATGAAGGCGGTGGCGTATTTGACCAGCATTACCTTGCGCACGAAGAAATATCTGAAACTGAGGGAGAGGGAAAGGTAAGGGTTGGGTTTTTGTTCCTGGGGCAGTTCCACATTGAGGCCGATGGAACAGCCACCGTTCTCGAAGGCGCCCCGGTTCGCCGATTCCATCACGCCCGGGCCGCCTCCCGTGATGACGGTGAAACCCTCCCGCACCAAGGCTTTTCCCAAATCCACGGACCACTGGTAATAGGGACTTTCCTCAGTGATGCGCGCAGAGCCATAAACCGTCACGGCGGGAAGGAAGTTGGGGAGCACGTCGAACCCTTCCACGAATTCGCCCAGGATCCTGAACATGCGCCAGGAGTCCTGTTTCTCCAGCTT